>ONSK01000235.1 GCA_900320455.1 uncultured Erysipelotrichaceae bacterium
ACGAAATAATTCAGTACGTTCTCGAGGCGGGTGGTATTGGCAATCACTCCGACGGAGATCCTGCCGTCAATACCGGCATTTTGGAAAATGGGGAAGGATGAGACATCAATGGAGTTCAGCACCTCTTCCGTGACAGCTTCATACGTATCTGCTTCATTCAGATCGTATTCAATGGAGTTGTCGTCCAGAATGACCGTATTGGCCATCATATATGGATGCAGCTTTTCATACTGCATTGGAAAAGCTTCTTTGACGTTTTCCAGATTCAGCAGCAGTCCGCTGGCAGACATCTGTCCGACTGCGTTGTCATTCATGATCGCGGCATCCATCTGTTTGGCGCTGATCGCGCCGAGAATCTTCAGCTTGGATGCATATGCGAGCTCATGATTTTCCGCATTGGCGTCTTCGTCTATATAAAGACCGCTGTAGACGAGGACTTCATTTTTTTTCGTATCAATACCGGCTGCGGTCAGATAACCGTCCGTCAGCTCTGTATTTAGTGTATCACCAAATACGGTATTGATGTACGAAAGATAAAAAACAACATCTTTTTTTGTGACGGCACGGACGATTGAAGTAATCGCGACGACCAGTACGACGCATGCCGTAAAGATCGGAAGCTTATAGTAGGCAAAGATATAATCAATCTTTTCCCGGGTGTTCATTTTTTTGAAAGCCTTTTTATTGGCTTCCCGTTCTTTTCTGGATGCCGGCATTATTCACTCTCTTCCTGGTTTTCCTGCTGATATGCGATGACACGGAATATATTGATCATCAGATACGATGACAGCAGCGCGACAAGCCCTTCGCCGAAGAGAATCAGCGGCGTGAAGATGACAACAACCGCGTAGAACATCACAAAGTGCAGAGCGGCAACGCTGATCGTCAGAAACAGATAGCGGACACCGATCAGGAACGCATTCTTCAGCATGGCGATATCCGTGTTGTCAAATTTCGACAGCAGCGGAAATGTGAAGGTGAGTATGATCACATAGACAATTGCGATACCGATCAGCAGAGCCATGTTCAGCGTCCACATCACAGCGACGGCTCCTGTTGAGGAAGCGCGCAGATGATAGACGAAATAGCCGTCCAGTCCCAGGATGATACCGGCAATGAGCAGAATCAGCCAGAGTCTGGTCGCCTGGGCAAAGTTTTTGCGGAAAGAGTCAAAGAACTGCTTTGTGACATTTGTTTCACTGTCATCCGCGATCTTCAGTGTAACGGCATAGAGAGCAGTTGTGGAAGCACCGATCGTGAAGATGGGCAGTGAACAGATGATCCACAGCATATTCAGCCAGCAGCTGTAGCTCAGCTTGATCAGTATCTGACTGAATTTGCTCTCGTAGGAAAAGAAACTCATAGATGCCTCCGGAATCAGAATTCAGTGGAATCTCTCAGAACAAGATCTGTTGCGACATAGATCGTGCGGAAGTCCATAGAGGGTTCCTTGATCCTGGTCATCAGAAGATGCAGGGCAGAGAACGCCATGGACTGAGAGTGGATGTGTACAGTGGATAAAGCAGGATAGAAGATTCTTGATTCATGGGAATCATCAAATCCCAGGAAACGGACCTTCTTCAGCAGTGTGCGGTCTTTCTGTGCCAGCAGCTGCATTGCGTCAATTGCGACAAAGTCATTTGCACAGATGAAGATGTCAGGCATTTCATCAAGTGCATCCAGTGCGTCACCCAGCGCGTCAAAGTCGCGGTTGGGCGTGTTGATGATGAATTTTTCGTCAACGGGAGCGCCAGAGGAAAGCATGGCAAGGCGGTAAGCCGCATAACGCTCGCCGAATGACAGGCAGTGATCATAGTCACCGATAAATCCGATCCTGGTCAGTCCTGCCTCGATCTTGTCTCTGATGAAGCGGTTGATCTCGGTTGTGTTGTCCATCAGAAGCATATCTGCCTGCACAGAGCGCAGCCCTCTTCTGCACGGACCGTCCACAAACAGGATCGGCAGACCCAGCGCGCAGAGCATGTCGCTGTAATCAGCGTCGAAGATCTCCACGCACAGAATGCCTTTCGTCTTCTCGGCATGGAAGGATTGCGGCAGCTTCTTCTTAGCGCAGTTTTCAATACTGACACGGTGCGCGATAAGGGTATATCCCATTCTCGCGATTTCGTCATACACTCTGTCAAGGAACAGAGATGCGAAGTGGTTGTTCGGAAGATAGGAAGGGGTAAACAGAGCAATCTCACCGGCGCTTCCGGGGATTGTTTTTTTCTGTGTTTCTTCTTCCTGCTTCATAGCCAGGACAGAGGAGACATAGGAAAACTGCTTGTATCCCATTTCAACAGCTTTCTGAATGATCTTCTCACGGGTAGCGTCAGCGATGCCGTCGGAGTTGTTGATGGCTTTTGATACGGTGTTTCGTGATATGCCTAGCGCATCTGCGATATCCTGAATGGTTACTTTTCTGTTCATATTCTTTCCTTATTATATTACAAAAGTCATTTTATCATCGGTCTGAATATTGAACAAATCAGACAGATCGCAGAATGTGCAAATGCACAATTACAATATACCATAACTAACTGAAAAACAAACACAAATATAAGTATATATAGAAGCGTTTGATTGGGAAAAAAGTGTGCAAATGTAAAATTCCCGTATTGATGTCAGCGAATCGAGGTGCTACTATGAAGTTGTTCTTGAAGAAAACGCTTACATGTAAATGTGCATAAAATTTTTGCCCGGGCGTGCATTTGCATTGGCGAAGTATTCAAAAAGGAGGATTTCAATGGGGAAAGCTTCTGGCGGTAATGCCGCAGTGTCAGGTTCAAAGCTGCATAATGCGATGGTTTACTTCAAGCAGCACTGGCAGCTGTATCTGATTTTTATCATGCCAGCATTTTTGCTGACAATTATTTTCCGCTATATCCCTATGGGAGGTATTCTGATCGCATTTACGGAATACAACCCTATCAGAGGAATTCTTGGAAGTGAATGGGTCGGTTTCGCTCATTTCTCCAGATTCCTTTCGTCTCCGGACTTCATGCGCTATCTGATGAACACTCTGAAACTGAGTGCCTTCGGACTGCTCTGGGGATTCCCGATTCCGATTCTGCTTGCTTTCCTGCTGAACCGCATTCTCAGCACTGAAAGAAAGCAGAAGATTCAGCTGGTCCTGTACATGCCGAACTTCATCTCGGTTATCGTCCTCTGCGGTATCGTACGTATTCTGTTATCGCCTACAGGTATGATCAACTCTCTGTTCGGCACATCGTTCAACTTCATGACGATGCCTTCAGCATTCAGAACGATTTACATCGCTTCCGGTATCTGGCAGGGTGCAGGTTGGGCTTCTATCATTTATACAGCAGCTTTATCCAATGCAAGTAAAGAATTGAAGGAAGCTGCAGTTATTGATGGAGCAAACATTATCCAGCAGATCAAGGCTGTTGAATGGCCGGCAATCAAGGATACTGTATTGATTCAGTTTATCATGTCTGTAGGTAACATTATGAGTATCGGTTTTGAAAAGGCATATGCTTTACAAACCGACTTGAACCTGTCAACATCCGAAATCATTTCTACATACGTGTATAAGAAAGGTCTTTTGGATGGAGACTATGGTTTCTCTACAGCTGTAGGTTTGTTCAACACAATTATCAATGTCATCCTTCTGATTTCCATGAACAAGATCGTTCAGAGTATGAATGAAGGTAAGGGCATTTAATTTCAGGAGAGATTGTTATGGCAA
>ONSK01000233.1 GCA_900320455.1 uncultured Erysipelotrichaceae bacterium
AATTCAACAGGGAATTGAACAGGGAATTCAACAGGGAATTCAACAGGGAATTGAACAGGGAAGCCGGGAAAGTATGATCAGGCTTTACCTGCAAGAAAAGCTTTCACTTGCGGATTGCGCGGAAGAATGCGGAATGAGCGAAGAAGAATTTCTTGCGGCTGCCGAAGAATACCGCAGAAAGCTGAAAGAAGAATGAAAAACAGAGACTGAGCTCTGTTCATGGCATCCAGGTGCATATGTGCCGGGATGCTTTTCATTTCTGAGCGAGATGATCATAAAGCTGTTTTGCGGAAACGATGCCTGCCTGCACCTCCTGCACATTTGCCAGGATGTTCTCTTTGTCCCTGACTTCGGCAGCTTTTCCGGTAAAGAAAAATTGCAGGGCGTTTCCGAAATGCCGTTCTGCTGAGAAAACGGTATACAGACGGTATCTGTAGGAGGAAATCAGTACCAGTGTCTTCTCCTTCATTTCCGGCTCTTTCTGAACCAGAAAGGAAATTGTGTCGAACGTATTCGCTCTTCTTGCCGGATCGGAAGAAGGGCAGGAGAGTGAAAGAATATCGGGATATTCATTCCATGTACATGTTCTGGAGAGCTTTCTGCGCTCTTCTTCGGAAAGCAGTGATGGAAGAATGCCGGCCGGATGTACAATGCCTTTTTCAGGGATGGCAAAGGATTTCTGCACACAGGATGTCAGATGATCAAATTCCGTGATCGCTGAATCTGTTTCCATGATTCTTTCTGCGCTGAGCGCTCTTACCGGCATATGACGCAGACTGTATATTCTCGATGCCAGAGCCGCTCTTCCGGTATTGGCTTTGGCGCCGCCTCCCATGATCAGAAGACACGGAGATGACATGGAGGTGATGATTTCCATATCCTTTTTCAGATATTCCTCTTCCCCGTCCATACAGAGTCTTCGGACAATATCTTCAATCTCGCTGCGGTGTTCTTTTGCGAAACTGTCATCACGAATCTGAAAGCGTTCTTTCCTGTTGCGGAAATCCATGTGTGTTTTCGCGTACTCCGCGCAGTGTTCCAGATACGTTTCAAAATCCGAACAGTCTTCTGTAAACCCGTACAGGGCAAGAAGATCTCTGACTTCATCACACATGATGAAATCACGGATCATCTGTTTCAGATATGCGGTCCGTTCTGTTCCTGCAAGATTTGAAGGCGGGAAATGTACAAGCTGTTTCATGTTCCTATTATACGAAAAAAGGGGATCATTTTCCTTTGTGCCGGATCGGTCTTATAATATTTCCAGGAGGTTTTTTATGAAAGTGAATCCGAATGTATTTATTCATGAGACTGACAGAGCCGCGATGCAGGCACTGCAGGCAATCCCGGGATTCTCCCAGGTGATGAAGACATTTATGAACCAGTGGAGCGAAAAGCTCATGTATATCGAAAATATGGCAACCAATATCCGCATCTCAGAGGAACAGCTGCCGAAATACCATGACATGCTTGTACCGATCTGTGAGAAGCTTGGCATTGACGTGCCGGATCTGTTTCTGAAGATGGACGTTGTGCCGAATGCCTATACAAGCGGTGATACGAAGCCGTTCATCGTGATGACGACAGGTCTACTGGACACCATGCCGGAAGAACTGATCCCGACGGTGCTTGCCCATGAATGCGGACATATTGCCTGCCATCATGTTCTCTACAGAACAATGGGAAGCTGGATCCTCAGCGGCGCCCTTGCGCTGATTCCGCTTGGAGGAATTGCCATCTATCCGATCATGACGGCATTTGCGCACTGGATGAGATGCAGTGAGCTCAGCGCTGACAGGGCCGCTGTGATGTGCGACGGCAGTGCTGATCACGTCATTGAGATGTGCATGCGCTTTGCCGGTTTCGGAAACAATGCCGGAACGGAAATGAATGTTGAAGCGTTCATGAAACAGGCGGAGGAATACCGCAAGCTCGTTTCGGAAAGCGCGATGAACAAGACGATGGAATTCATGCGCTTCTCCAGGGCAACGCATCCGATCAACGCGGTCAGAGCTTTGGAGTGCAGCGAATGGGCGAAGACAGAAGGATACGCGCATGCGGCTGCCTACTTCAATGCGCTGCATGAAGGAAATACACCGGAATATCTGCCGGTATCCTGGAATGAGAAATCATTCAGCGGCAGAAATGTTCTGGACGCTGAAAAAGAACTGCAGGAGCTTGGCTTCCGTGAGATCAGACGTACTGCCGTAACGGACAAATCATTCTTCACAAAAGAAGGAGATGTGATGTCAGTGCGTATCAAATCTGATTCCCCGGTGCAGGAGGGAGAGTGGATCAGATCAGACAGTACAATTGAACTCAATTATTACAGCGCGGACGCAGGACGCACGGAAAGAGTTCATGAGACCGGAACGATCACCCTGGCGCATTCACACCGCTGGTATATCAACCGCAATGTCAGAGAAGCGGAGAATGAGCTTTCCCTGCTTGGATTTGAAAACATCATCCTGGAACCTGTCAGAG
>ONSK01000232.1 GCA_900320455.1 uncultured Erysipelotrichaceae bacterium
GATTGACTCTGTGAATGCGAATGCGCGTACCAGCTGATGGCAATTTCAGTTAAAAATACGTAAAAATCACGCTGTTTGCGTATCAAATTGCGTATCAGATATAGAAAAGCCTTTAAACAAAGGACTTTTGGGACCTTCCGGAGTCCCTCAGAGGTCACCATGAAGAACAGCTTATGAAAACAGGCTGTTTTTGTATTTCTAATGAATACATACAGCTCCAGGGCAATATCACGTATAATATCTGTGTTGCAGATAATCATTACAGGAGGCAGAGATGAAAAGAAAAAGAGTACTGATGACAGCCGCAATTGCGCAGATCCTGTTTCTCTGTGCATGCAGCTCTTCCTCTCAGAAAGAGAATGTCAAAGAAACAGCCAAAAAAGAGGATGTTCCGGTAAGTGCAGTAGAAACACCGGCGGAAAAGACACCGGTTCCTGAAGACAGGAAAGCTGCAGTCATCTATGGGACAACCTATATCATTCCGAAAGATTTCCTTGTGGAAGACAACGGTGATAATACAACAACGATTTATTTCCAGAGTGAAAAGACAGATCCTGTGACTGACAAGATTGTCATCACGCTTCTTCCGAATGTCTGGGACGGAGGAACGGAATACGCCGATTCCGAAAAATGCATTGAGGAACTGAAAAAAAGCATGAACTATCAGTTCGATAAGTTCGGCGGCTGGACAAAGTATGACAAAGAAGAAACAGCAGGAGCCAAGTGTGATGGTGATGAAGGCTACTATTACAGGATTAATTATCTGTTCATGAACAGTTATACAGATGCTGTTGAAATCACGTATTCCCATCTGCATGATCATGGCACTGATATACAGAGCAGTCTGGTGAAGGAAATCATTGACAGCATGGAGTTCTCCTATTCCGGATTCACAAAAGAAGAAAAGAATAAACAGAATGCGGACAAGAAAGATAACAGTAAAAAGTATGCCAAGGAAACGAAAGCTGTGGAAATCTATACCTGGTGCCAGGAAAAACTGGATGCCGACAAAAAGCTTTCTCTGGAGGAAGTTCTGAAGGAAGCCGCAAAGGAATTCAAAATGAGCGAAAGAAGCGTGGAAAAAATGTATGAAACCGGAAAAGACTTCGCTTCTGAAGGAAACTGATCTCAGATGAACCGTTAAAGGGCATGTTACGGCATGTCCTTTCATTATGTGTGTATCGTATTGATGAAAAAACAGGAATGTTAATCTGCGTTGCTTGAGGCAACAGGGGTATTTTGTTAGATTGCAGGTGTCAGAAGGAGGTACTGTTCCATGCTGAGTGAAAACATCAAAGCCGCAAGAAAGGCAAAAGGTCTTTCCCAGGAAGAACTCGCGGTAAAAGTAAATGTTGTAAGACAGACAATATCCAAGTGGGAACAGGGACTGTCAGTTCCGGACTCCGATATGCTGATCAGTCTTTCAGAAGCACTGGAAATGCCGGTCAGCGTATTGCTTGGAGAGACAGTCAGAGAGCAGGAAGCGGATGAACTGAAGGCAATCTCGGAAAAGCTGGAAGTCATTAACCTGCAGCTTGCGGAACGAAAGAGAACGAGAAGAAAGACAGCGCAGCTGATTCTGATCGCACTTGGTCTGATCATTGTACTCATCTATGCGGTCCTGTTCACCCAGAACAGCCCGTATCTTGACTGGGACTACAGTGATCCTGAAAAAGCAGTTTTTGGTGTGGCATTTCATTCTGCGGAATGGATATTTGTCCGTCTTGCGCCGGTTGCACTGGCAGGGATCATTGCCGGACTGGTTCTGACATGGAGAGGTGACAGATGAAAATGAAAAACAAAGTTCTGGTGATGATCATCACTGCATTCCTGCTTGTTCTGCATGTCTCAGGATGCAGTATGTCTGGTGAAGTGCAGGCAGCGGAAGATGAAATCCTGCTGAAAATACAGCTGGATGTGAGAGAGGATATCGGACTGCTGGTCATTGACTGTGATATTGACGGGACAAAGACCAGCGGAGGTATTTCCAGCATAGACAAAACAATGCTGAAACGCGATGAACTGCTGTACTGGACACTGAGTCAGGAAGACTACGGGAACCCCGGAGAAACAGTTGATCTTACACTGCGGTTCAAAGTCATCACGGAATACTGTGATCCAAACTACGAAAACATCTATCCGGAAGAGCTGACAATGCCATTGGAAGAGATTTCCTGGACAGCAGATTTCGGAAAGAATTATGACATTACGATTACCGGAGATCATGACAGCGGCTATCAGGCAGTCCTGAATCCATCCGATTGAAAAACAGCCCGTTTCATTCGGGCTGTTTCGATTTCGGGATACGTTCCAGTACGATGTACCATGGTTTTCTTGTGCCGATGTTGTAGGCTTTGGAGAAGTTTCCCTGGTTCAGCGCAAGGCCGACATAATCCAGGGAATTGATATACAGCAGCGGTTCTCCGATTTCAACATCGGCGAATGTGCGCTGGAAGGGAACGAAGGAATGATAGACACGGGTGCGTCCGTTATAGACGGAAACATCCAGGTCTTCCCCGTCATGAACATTCAGCGTATGGAAATCCTTTCTGGAGATATTTGTCCAGAGACTGCCGAATCTGACGTCCAGTGTTTCAATGACACCCTGGATCCTTGTTTCCGTGATCTCCGGATGCAGGCCGGCAAAGAGAACCAGTTCTCTGAGATCCATCTCTTCACCGATTTCCTCATAGGATACCTTTCCTGAGGCGAGAAGCGCGGCGGTATAGGAGAACAGATCTCTGCCAAGGAAGGTATAGGACTGCTCACTGTTCTGTCTTCTGCCGATCCTTTCGGAGATGACACGGACACTTTCAATGCCGACTGCCCTTGAGATATGGGAGAGGGAACCGTTGTCCGGTGTGACGATATACTGACCGCGCTTTGTTTTGGCGACAATGTTCTTGCGGGATGATCCGACACCCGGATCCACGACTGTCACAAAGACGGTTCCTTCCGGCCAGAAGGGGACTGCCTGCATCAGTCTGTAGGAAGCCTCGAATGTGTCAAAGGGCGGAATGTCATGGGTCAGGTGATAGATTCTCAGCTTGTCATCCACGGAAAGGACAACACCGCACATTGCCGAAACAGCGCCGTCGCTCAGACCGAAGTCTGACTGCATTACAAGAAGGCCGTTCATGCGTCTGCCTTTCTGATGGTGATCGTGTAATCACTGCCGAATCCGCATCCGTATTTTTCAATGAAGCTTCCCTGTGATACAGCGAGGGAAACATTCATCAGTTCGTTGTTGTAGAGAATGACATCGCCTTTGGCGACATCTCCGAATGTTCTGTCAAAGCGAACATTCTGATCCAGGATAATCTCATCTTTGTGCTTCAGAAGGATATGCACGTCTTCGCCATAGGCAAAACCGTGATCGAGCATGTCGTTGACGGAGATGTTTGTCCATGCGTTTCCGAAGTTCGTGTCATCGATCTCAATGATACCGGAGGCGCATTCTGAGGTAACCTCAGAGCGCAGGATCGGAAGCTTTACGATTTCTTCCGGAGAATAGCTCTTTCCGACTTCTTCATAGCTGATAACACCTGCGGCAAGTCTGGCGGCGCAATAGCCGAATAAATCTCTGCCGTGGAAGACGGATGTTCCTTCGGTCGCCTTCAGGCGGTTGACTGTCTCATCGATCTCACGGACTTCCGCGATGCCGTGTTTTTCGGCGACGTGTGTCAGTGTTCCGTTGTCCGGCGTGACGATGTAGTATCCGTCCTCTGTTCTGCACACGCATGCTTTTCTGGAGGTTCCGACACCCGGATCGACAACGGACACAAAGACGGTTCCTTTCGGCCAGAAGCGGACATACTGCATCAGCCTGTAGGATGCGCTCCAGATGTCATACTGGGGCAGATCATGTGTCGCGGTGATGATCTCAACATTTCTTGAGACAGAGCGCACAACGCCGTACATTGAAGCGATAGCGCCTTCCTTATATGTAAAATCTGTCTGAAAGACAAGAATAGGCAATACTTCCTGCATTTGATACCTCCTAGATAAACGGGTTATAGAACATGCTGTGATTGATGAAGAATCTGACAAACAATGAGATGCATAAGACGCACAGGCTCACAGCCATTGCCAGCCAGTCCGCTCTGCCAAGCGGCCTTGCGGCATACCATGTGCGTTTTTTGTGCTTTCCGAAACCGCGCAGATCCATTGCGTTGGAAATGATCTCGATTCTGTCCATTGTCGTCATGATCAGCGGAATCAGAATACCGGCAATGCGTTTGATACGATCCATCATCTTCGCTTTTCCCGACATTTCCAGACCTCTTGCCTGCTGGGCAAGGGAAATCGTATTGTAATCATCCGCGACATCCGGGAAATAGCGCAGCGTCAGTGCCAGGGATGTGCAGATCTTATAGCTGAGACCTGCCCTGTTGAGACTGGATGCGAATTCACTCGGGTTGGTTGTCAGGATGAAGATAATGCCGAGAGGAATGACGGAAAGATATTTCAGCAGCTTTGTGATCTGATAGAACAGCTGTTCCAGAGTGACGGTGTAGGGACCGGCGATGGTAAACAGCAGATGCTTTGTTCCGTAGATCTCACAGCCGTATTCCGGCGCAAAGATATATGTGAGAAAGAAATTGAAGATCAGGAAGATGGATACATAGACAAGCATGAGCCTGATCTGGGAAAAGCGGATCTTTGCGACAGTGATCATGACATAGGAAAGAACCGTGATGCCGAGGATGACACGGATGTCATACGTCATCATGATTGCCGTTGTCAGAAGCAGGAAACAGACAAGCTTGGAGAAGCCTGAGAGCCTGTGGACAAACGTATCCAGCTGGTCATAGGAGAAGAGCTTAAGCTTCATGTTCTCTCACCTCCCTGTCATAGTGGATGAAACATTCGACAAAGCCGAGCGGATCACTGATGCCTGCCTTGAGGGCAAGATCAAACAGTGATGTTTCCTTCAGATTCGCGGCATCGACCAGTTCCCTGTCGCACAGAACTTCAAAGGATTTCTGATCGGCAATCTTCTTTGAATCGCTGATGACGATTGCCCGTCCGGTATATTCCAGCATCAGATGCATGTCATGCGTGATCAGAATGATCGTCTGGCCGTTTTCATTCAGCTTCTTCAGGAATTCCATGATCTCGGAATAATGACGGTAATCTTGTCCGGCAGTCGGTTCATCAAGAATTAATATTTTCGGATTGAGCACGAGAATGGACGCGATCGTAACACGCTTCTTCTGTCCGAAGCTCAGAGCGCTGATCGGCCAGTTGCGGAATTCATACAGTCCGCAGATCTTCAGAACGTCATAGACCTTCTGTTTAATCTCTTCTTCCGGCATGCCTCTGATCACAAGACCGAGGGCTACTTCATCAAAGATCATCGTCTTGGAAATCATCTGGTTCGGATTCTGCATCACGATGCCGATGTATTCCGCTCTTTCGGAAATGGAGAGGGGCGAGAGATCTTTGCCGTTCATCAGGATCTTTCCCTGATCAGGTTTCAGGAAGCCGCACATCACGGAGGCAAGGGTTGTCTTGCCGGCACCGTTCTTTCCGACGATGCTGAGCATTTCGCCGCTGCGGATCACCGCGCTGACATTCTGCAGTGTCGGACGGACGCCGTCATAGGAGAAACTGATATCCTGTATCTCAAGCAGGGTTTCCTGCGGCTGTTCAGGTGTGCGGATATAGTTGGCGTCATACCATCTCTGAAGATCATCTCTGATCCTGTGAACATCAAAGGTATCAATGGAAGAAGGCTTCATATCTGCTGTGATTCTGGAACCGGCATATTTTGCGGCAGTCAGGTACAGCGGTTCACGGACGCCGTATTCCTGCAGGATGCCGCTGGCCAGTACCTCATCGGGAGAGGCATCCATGACGATTCTTCCTTCACCAAGCAGAATGATTCTGTCCACGGGTCTGTGCAGCACGTCTTCGAGACGATGTTCAATGATGATAACCGTCTTGTTTTCGGCGGATATTTCATCAATCAGTTCAATGGCTGTCTTGCCTGTTTTCGGATCCAGATTGGCAAGCGGTTCGTCAAACAGCAGGATATCCGCGTCATCCACCATGACACCGGCAAGTGAAACTCTCTGTTTCTGTCCGCCGGAAAGATCATGGGGATTCTGGCTGATGAATTTTTCCATATCCACAATGCCGGCAATCTCTCTGACTTTCTCTTTCATTGTCTCCTGCGGCACCAGATCGTTCTCCAGCGCGAAGGCGATATCCTCGCCGACGCTGAGACCGATGAACTGGCCATCGCTGTCCTGCAGGACAGTGCCCACTTTGGCAGACAGAGCGAACAGGCTGGCATTTTTTGTTTCGATTCCATCAACTGTCAGAGAACCGGTGATTTCTCCTTTGAACGCAAAAGGAATCAGTCCGTTGATGCAGTTTCCGAGCGTGCTTTTTCCGCACCCGGAGGGACCTGCGATCAGAACTTTTTCCCCGCGGTGTATCGTCAGATTGATATTGTGCAGGGTGGGTTCCTTCTGACTGAAATATTTGAAACTGAAATCACTGAATCTGATTACGGCATCATCTTTCATACGCACTCCTTTGAAAAAGAACAGGAGAAAGCAGAAAACTGCCTTCTCCCGTGAAGAATGTAACTGTTATTCCTTGCTTAATGTTCCCTGTCCTGTCTTTGTGGACGCATATGCCTTTAACAGAATCGCGCCGACTGCGACAGAGACGATGGCATCGATGATGAAGGCTGTGATACCCTGCAGGAAAACCGTATTGACCGGCTCGGCATACATGACGATGTCAAGCACCGGCGCAACCAGCAGCCATGCGACAGCGTTGCCGATGACAGCGTACAGAACAAAGAGTGTCATTTCCTTCTTCTCGAACTTTCCGGATTCCACTGCCGGAGCAACCTTGCCTGCGCAGAGGCCAGTAATCAGAGCGGAAGCACCGGAAGCGAATACCCAGCTCCACCACGGGGAACCGTAAGAGATGAAGTCATTCAGAGCGTGACCGACAAAAGCCACGAGGAAGCCTGCCAGCGGACCGAATACTGCCGCAAAGAAACTTGAAACACCATATGCGATCTGCAGGTTTGTCTCCGGAACAGGTGAAGGGATTTTCACGTACATGAAGAGTACGAGGAATACCGCGGCACCAAGACCGGTAGCGACAATCGTTTTTGTGGAAAATTTAGAGTTCATATTTCCTCCTTATCAATCAGTCTCTGCACCAGTACAGATCCCCTGTCTGAACGGATGCAGCGGGAATGTTCCCATGCCTGTATCATAAGTCTATACATGAGGAATTTCAATTTTTTTAGGGCTTTGTGCCGCAGTGAAATTTTCCGAATTCTGTTTATACAAGCAGTGAAACTGAATGTACAATAATGATGATGAAACAGCTGACCGCAAAGACAATCAGACACGGATGGATTATGCCGGAATGATGTTTTATTCTGCGCATGAAAGATTGAGGGGTCGTTTCTGTTCTGACTGAAACGGAGACAGCTTTTCTCAAAGGAAGACAGGAGAACAAATCATATGAATTTAGAGTTAAAGCCGGAAGGCACATACACTTATGATGCAGTCAGCCTCGGCGAAGTCATGCTGCGTCTGGATCCGGGAGAGGGAAGAATCAGAACTGCCCGTTCCTTCACAGCATGGGAAGGCGGCGGAGAATACAACGTTGTCCGCGGTCTGAGAAAGTGCTTCGGACTGAAGACAGCTGTTCTGACAGCTTTCGCTGACAATGAAGTAGGACGTCTGATGGAAGACTTCATCTGCCAGGGCGGTGTTGACACATCCCTGATCAAATGGATGAAGACAGATGGAATCGGCAGAGTATGCCGCAACGGTATCAACTTCACAGAGCGCGGCTTCGGTATCCGCGGTGCTGTAGGCTGCTCCGACCGTGCAAACACAGCGATTTCCAAGGCTACACCGGAAGACTTCGATTTCGATTACATCTTCGGCAAGCTCGGTGTCCGCTGGCTGCACACAGGCGGAATCTACGCTGCTCTCTCCGAACAGGCTTCTGAAACAGTTATCGAAGCAATCAAGACAGCCAAGAAGTACGGCACAATCGTATCCTATGACCTGAACTACCGTCCTTCCATGTGGTCCGCAATCGGCGGAAAAGAAAAGGCACAGCAGGTTAACCGTGAAATCGCAAAGTATGTCGATGTCATGATCGGAAACGAAGAAGACTTCACAGCATGCCTCGGCTTCGAAGTAGAAGGCAACGATGCAAACCTGAAAGAGCTGAACCTCGACGGATACAAAAAGATGCTGAATGAAGCAGTCAAGACATATCCGAACTGGAAGGCAGTCGCTACAACACTGCGTACTGTCAAGACAGCTACAGTCAATGACTGGAAGGCAATGATCTACGCTGACGGCGAGATCTACATGTCCAAGAGCTATGACAACCTCGAGATCCTCGACCGTGTCGGCGGCGGCGACTCCTTCGCATCCGGTCTCGTATTCGGTCTGATGACAACTCAGGATCCGGAAGCTGCAGTCAACTACGGCGCAGCACACGGTGCTCTGGCAATGACAACACCTGGCGACACATCCATGGCTAACAGAAAAGAAGTTGAAGCAATCATGGGCGGCGCAGGTGCACGCGTACAGCGTTAATTCAAAGCAAATAAAAAGCGTATATCTCCGGAAACCGGCGTATATACGCTTTTTCTTATTTCTTTCGGATGTCTGTGACAAGCATGATGAGACATGCCAGACGGATCGCAAATCCGATGATCTGATACGGCAGTGCGAATGGTCTGTTGAAGCTGAGCGGAAGCGGCCGGATGATCAGATCGATCGCGATGGCGCATGCGCAGAATCTGCGCAGTCTGCCTGCGGAAACATCACTGTCTTCATAGAAGTGAGACGCTGTGAGTCCAAAGGCAAATACCGAGCCGATCAGAACGAAGTAAACCAGCACTTCATTCAGGGAAAGGCGGTACAGCCAGGAAAGCGCCAGGACACAGAGCCTCGGCAGTGCCGTGATGCCAAGATCAAAGAGCACAGCCAGAATGCCTTTTCTCATGATCAGACTGTATGAGCCTGCCGCGTACAGAAGATACAGACAGGGTAGGATACCGGAGATCTGAACGATCATGATATAAATCTCTGTCAGAGTCAGTTTCTTCTTTTTCATCCGGCGATCTCCTCCAGAGAATTGTTCATGTAATAACGCATGCGCTTCTCTGTCAGGGCATTGAGATCCTGTTTGCGCCAGAGGATCTCTCCGCTTTCCGAATCCATCAGGCATACCACTGCGCCACGTTCTGTGAATACCTTGTCACCGGCAGTCATCCGGTACAGTTCACAGAGCTGATTGGTCTGCGGAAACCAGTTTGCCATGACCACGCCGTCCATGACGATCAGCTCGCCGGACGCGCATCTTCCATACAGCATGGCATCCTTCATCAGCACTTTCTTCTCGAATGTTGTCAGATCAACTTTCACAAGGTCGCATATCATCCAGCCAAGGGTGCTGGATCTGTATTCTGTGCAGTAGAGCGTATTGCCTTCTGCCGCAGCACCGCGGTCATATCCGAACTGTCCTTCCAGAAGCAGCTTTCCGGCAGGTCCGTCATCATCATAGATGCCGTTTTCCTTCATCGTGGTATAGCGGACAAAGTAACCGGTGTCTTCAATCTGATAAGAAGCGCTTGTCGGCGTGTTCTGGGCAACGTTGAAGATGACAACGGTGATGAAGATATAGAGGACGGAAAGAACCATCATTGTCAGTACTGCGATATTCAGTGTTTTACGGTAGTTTTTCAAAATAAAGCTCCTTTTCCAATATGATAATTTGTCTACTGTCTGAATTCCTTCAGGTCCTCACGATAGGTGATACTGCCGTGAAGCAGGTTGTACAGCAGAACACCTCCGCCGTAGAACACTTCCCAGAGGTTGCTGTTCAGCTTGTGAATTTCCGGGATGTGTCTTTCCGGAATGTATTTCTTCAGGCTTCCCTTCAGCTCTTCCGTATCCGTTAACAGGTCGCAGTAAACCGCGAGTGTATCGGGACCGATCGTGCAGATCATCGGCAGTGTCACCTTTGTGATCAGTTCAATGATTCCTTCCGGTGTTCTGGCAAGATCAAATCTGTCTTCGCTGAAATTGAGGATCTTCATGTAATTGGCGCATTCCCCGGCAATGTCTTTCTTTCCGATCTGCAGGTTTCCGCCGGTGACGATTTCCAGTGTGTCGGCGGCACGCTCAGAAGTGGAAGAAAAGGCATAGTCAAACGTGACGTTATGATCGCGAAACCACTGGCCGGCAATTTCTGCCTGCTGTCTGCCGAGATCCGTCAGCGGCGCATCGCACCAGCCCTGGATTTTATGCGCAACATTGAACATCGTCTGACCGTGACGC
>ONSK01000230.1 GCA_900320455.1 uncultured Erysipelotrichaceae bacterium
CCGCCGAGACCTTCCTGGATCAGCTGCTTCAGGGACCAGCCTGCGCAGTATCCTGTTAACATGCTCAGATCATGGATATGAATATCACCGGATCTGTGAGCATTGCCGATTTCCTCGTCATAGACTTCAGACAGCCAGTAGTTGGCTGTGATGGCACCGGAGTTGGAAAGAATCAGACCGCCGACAGAATATGTGACTGTGCTGTTTTCCTTGACTCTCCAGTCGAGGGCCTTCAGATAGTTATCAACGATCTTCTTATAGTCCAGCGTTGTGGACGCGATGTTTCTGACATTCTCTCTCTGCTTTCTGTAGAGAATGTATGCTTTGGAAACATCAGAATAGCCGGCTTCGGAGAGCACCTTTTCAGCGCTGTCCTGAATGGCTTCCACGTCAATGAGACCATCTCTGACCTTGCTTTCGAAATCACTTGTGACACGAAGCGCGATCATGTCGATGATGCTGTCATTGTACTGTCTGCCGCACGCGTCAAATGCCTTGCGGATGGCATCCGCGATCTTGCGGATATTGAACTCTGCGATTTTACCGTCTCTTTTTCTTACCTGATACATACTTCTATCCTTCCTTTACTCCTCTGACTTCCGCCTGCGGGATGTACTCCCTTACCGCATCCCTCAGCGCATACATTTCTTCTTCCGAATAAGCGGACCATCCTTCCTGAATCAGATTGCCGGAATCGGTGAACTGCTGAAGATAATACTTCTTCGCGCCGCTGATCCATTTTGCAATCTCCCGCATATCTTCCATTGTGTGCATCTCCCTTACCACGGTCGTGCGGAATTCATAGTCGATATGCCCTTCCAGCAGATAGCTGATTGATTCCCTGACGGCATCGAAATTGAATGCGTCAGGATTCATGCCGAGCGTTTCGGCATATTTTGAAGGCGAATTCTTGATGTCCATCGCGACATAGTCGATCAGTCCGCTTTCGACGACTGTCTTCAGCCGCTGCGGGAAACCGCCGTTGGTATCCAGCTTGATCAGATATCCCATATCCTTGATCTTCTGAAGAAGCGGGATCAGATCTTTCTGCATCAGAGGCTCCCCTCCGCTGATGCATACGCCGTCAAGCAGTCCCTTTCTCTTTCCGAGATATGCCAGTACGTCATCCGGTTCGAAGAAATCGAAGCGTTCCGGAATGAATACCAGATCACGGTTGTGGCAGAACGGACATTTGTAGTTGCAGCCGGCCATGAAGATCGTGCAGGCAACCTTCCCGGGATAATCCAGCAGAGTCATCTTCTGCAGGCCGCCGATCCGCAGCCTCTTCAGGGAATCCTCTTCCGGAATCTCGAGTGAGCGGGCATTGTCCGCTGCCTGTTCCAGCATGGACTCAAAGGTTTTGAAATCCATGTTCTTCGCAAGCGTTGTGCGCAGAGCGTTGCGCAGATCATACACAACACCCATGATTCCTGCCGCCTTTTCCGTCGTATACAGACGCTTGACACGCTTGTCATTCTCATCCTGACGTGTATTGATGTATCCCTGGTCAATCAGTCTCTGGATGGATTTGGTCGTTGTGCCCTTGTCCACCTCGCCGATCCTGGTCAGCTCCTGCATCGTAATGCCTTCATTCTCATTGATGCAGAGAAGGAACATCAGCTGTCCGTATCCGATGTCATACGGCACCAGCACTTTATCGAAATACTTCTGTGTATTGCGGTACAGCACTGAAAGATTCAGCACAAAGTTGCTCTGTTCGCTCATGGAATCGCCCTCTGTCATGAAAATAAAGCAGGTATCCAGCAATTTAGTTGGATTTCCTACTTTCTTGTTCAATTTCAATTCTATCTTGTTTTCATATGATGTCAAACAGATTGCGCAATGAAAATGATTTACATTTCTGTGAAACAGAAAATGGTCTGTGAAACATCAATTTCCGGGTTCAAAGCCCTCAAAAATGACAATATCGAAATGCTTCTGTGCTTCTTTCATCTCTTCCGGAGTCCGCACCGTCCAGCATACTGCGGTATTTCCAAACAGTGAACGGCACAGTCTGCGGGAGAGATTCCGCTCATATTTCACGTTATATGCCACAAAATCCGGTTTTGTCAGGAAATTCCCTGCCAGGTATTCCGCCGGTCTGTGGATCAAGGGGAACTGTTCTTCCTTTTTGATCGTTCTGGCATAGCAGTCTGACAGCTGTCCGCGCATGAC
>ONSK01000241.1 GCA_900320455.1 uncultured Erysipelotrichaceae bacterium
AAAAGGAAGAGAACACAAGACAGAATGCAGTATTCGTGCATATGCATTTTCAAAATTGTGTATATGCACAATCACCTGCCGTCTTGTTTGCGTTGCCTAATTTAATGCATGTCCGAATAAAGAAAACGCTTGCAGGATTATGACACTAAGCGGATAATGTAAGAAGTGGACCGGTTTATTAATAAATAAACCACAGGAGGAAAGAATAAATATGTTTGATCCGCAGGATTTCAGACTGGATGGTAAGGTCGCGCTTGTCACTGGCGCAAGCTATGGAATTGGCTTTGCTATCGCTTCAGCTTTCGCAAAAGCAGGCGCTGTCATCTGCTTCAACGACATCAATGAAGAGAAGACAGAGAACGGTATAAAGGCATACAGGGAGGCTGGAATTGAGGCTCATGGCTATGTATGCAATGTCTGCGATGAGGAACAGGTACAGAAAATGGTTGCGCAGATTGAAGAAGAAGTCGGCACAATTGACATCCTCGTCAACAACGCCGGCATCATCAAGCGCATCCCGATGGTTGAGATGAGCGCTGCTGATTTCCGCCAGGTCATCGATGTTGACCTGAACGCGCCGTTCATCGTTTCAAAGGCAGTCATTCCGGGAATGATCAAGAAGGGTCATGGCAAGATCATCAACATCTGTTCCATGATGTCCGAACTCGGAAGAGAGACAGTTTCCGCTTACGCTGCAGCCAAGGGCGGACTCAAGATGCTGACAAGAAACATCTGTTCTGAATACGGTGGAGCGAATATCCAGTGCAACGGTATCGGTCCGGGCTATATTGCCACACCGCAGACTGCTCCGTTAAGAGAGAGACAGGCTGACGGATCCAGACATCCGTTTGATCAGTTCATCGTCGCAAAGACACCGGCAGCGCGCTGGGGAACACCGGAAGACCTGCAGGGTCCTGCAGTATTCCTCGCTTCGGATGCATCCAACTTCGTCAACGGACATATTCTCTACGTTGACGGCGGCATCCTGGCATATATCGGCAAACAGCCGTGATGAATCAAGATTCAACTGGGGATAAAGACAGTTGACGCTGTCTGATCTGATAATTAATAGAAGAGGGAATGTTTATGGATGTTTTATTACAGGCGATCGTAAACGGAATCCTGCTTGGCGGTTTCTATGCCCTGATGGGTATGGGACAGAACATCATTTTCGGTGTTATGAAGATCGTTAACTTCTGCCATGGTGAAATGCTGATGGTCGGTATGTACCTGACCTACCTGCTGTACACCTACTGCGGAATCGATCCGTATCTTGCACTTCCGCTTGTCGCAGTCATCATGTTCTTGCTGGGGACAGTGATTCAGCATACGCTGATCACACCATCTCTGAAGACAAAGAGTTTCACGAACCTGCTGTTCCTGACAGTCGGTCTCGGACTGCTGCTCTCCAACGGAGCGATGGTTCTCTTTGGCTCTGACTACAAATCGATTCGTACAACATATTCACAGACAACGATTCCGATCGGACCGGTTTCTGTGGCATTGCCGAGACTGATCAGTTTCGCGGTGCTGATTGTTGTCACAATTGCTCTGTTCACATTCCTGAAGTATTCCACAACAGGAAAACAGATCCGTGCCGTTTCCCAGAACCCGATCGGTGCTGAAGTATGCGGCATTAATGTAAAGAAGATCTATCTTCTGACTTACGGACTCGGCATTGCTCTGGCAGGTGTTGCCGGCTGTCTGCTGACACAGTTCTATTCCATTTTCCCGACAGCAGGCGCAAGCTTCGGCTTCAGAGCTCTGATCGTTGTCGTTGTCGGCGGACTTGGTTCGATTCCCGGCGCGTTCTTTGCCGGAATCCTGCTCGGCCTTCTTGAACAGATGAGCGCATTGTTTATCAGCCCTTCTTACAGTGACATGATCGTATTCATTACATTCATTGTCATTCTGGTTGTGCGTCAGCTGATTATTATGAGGAGGAAATAACAATGGATGTCAGAAATTCTGTAAAAACATACCATCGCAATCTGGCGATTGTAATCGGCGTGATTCTGGCAATCTTTATTGTCATTCCGCTCGTGATCAAAACTCCTTACATTATCAATATCTTTGTTCTGGTCTTCTATATCGCGACAATGTCGCTTGCCTGGAATATTCTCGGCGGTATGACAGGTCAGAACTCGCTGGGTCTTGCCGCATATATGGGCATCGGTGCGTATACCGTATGTCTGCTTGTTACGAAGCTTAACTGGAACCCCTGGATGGCTTCCATCTTCGGCATGCTGGTGACAGGACTGATCGCAGGTGTGATCTTCTTCCCGTGCTTTATTCTGCAGGGTCCGTATTTCACACTGGTATCCATTGCCTTCGCGGAGTCAATGCGTCAGTTCATCATCAACTCTGAATTCTTCGGCAGAGCCAGCGGTGTCGGACTTCCGTTCGGTGCGGATTCCTTCCTGCAGTTCCGCTTTACCAGCAAGATTCCGTATTACTACGCAGGTCTGATCATGCTGATTGCGGCATACGCAATGATGAAGAAGATCGATAACTCCAAGATCGGATTTGCTCTCAAGACAATCCGTGAAGATGAAGACGCCGCGGCTGCGATTGGTATCAACCCGACAAAGTACAAGGTTATTGCCGTTGTGATCTCTGCCATGCTGGCGGGATTTGTCGGATTCTTCTACGCAAGCTATATCCGCTATGTAGACCCGGATCTGATGGTTCAGGCACAGTCCACTGAGTTCGTTCTGCCGGCAGTTGTCGGCGGTGCCGCATATGTTGAAGGACCTCTGGTCGGCGGTCTGATCATGATCCCGCTGTCTGAATTCCTGCGTGCAAACTTCGCGAGAGTGCTTCCGGGCATCAACATGATCCTGTATGCGATCGTGCTCCTGGTTGTCATCCGCTTCCGTCCTTCCGGAATTCTCGGATGGTATATGGATTCGAATTTCAAGAAGTTCATCGATGAAAAGATTCTGAAGAAGCCTTCCATGGATGTTCTGGAAGAATACGCAATGATGAACTATGAGAAAAAGAAGGGAGGAAAATAATCATGTCTGAAAAGCCTGTGATTGAGGTTGTCGGTCTGACAAAGAGATTCAAAGGTCTGACAGCAGTCAATGATGTTTCCTTCTCTGTCCGCAAAGGCGGCATTACCGGAATGATCGGCCCGAACGGTGCCGGCAAATCCACAACCTTCAATATGATCTGCGGATACTATCCGCCGACTGAAGGAAAGATTTACTACAACGGTGAAGATATTACAAACAAGCGGGCATATGAATATACCAATATGAAGATTGCCCGTACATTCCAGATCATGAAGCCGCTGAAGAATCTCTCGGTTCTTGATAACGTGATCGCTTCCTCCTATTTCGGCCATGCGGCTGCCAAGAGCAGGGAAGAGGCTACAGAGCGTGCGATTGAAGTTCTGAAGTTTACCGGTCTCTATGAAAAGAGACACGTGCTCTCCAAGGAAATGGGAACACCTGATCAGAAGCGTCTGGAAATGGCAAGAGCCCTTGCGACAAAACCTGAAGTTCTCTTCCTCGATGAAAACATGGCAGGTCTGAACCCGACCGAGACAGCCGAGGCAATCGAGCTCATTCGCAAGATCAACCAGTCCGGTGTCACAATTCTGCTGATTGAACATATCATGCAGGCAGTTGTCAGCCTTTGCGAAAAGGTCATCGTTCTGCACCATGGTGAAAAGATCGCGGAAGGCACACCTGAAGAGGTTATGAATGACCCGTATGTCATGGAAGTCTATCTTGGCAAGAAGCAGGAGGAGAAGTAATTATGCTGAAAGTGGAAAATCTGAATGCTGGTTACGGTTCTGTCAACATTCTCTGGGATATCAGCTTTGAACTGAATGACGGAGAAGTCGTTGCGATCCTCGGCTCCAACGGTGCCGGAAAAACCACAATGGTCAGAGCAATCACCGGAATGGTAAAGCCTTCTTCCGGATCTGTTGTATTCAACGGCGATGAAATCTGCCAGAAGTCATCCCGCTACATTCTCGACAAGGGAATTGTCCAGGTTCCGGAAGGAAGACAGCTCTTTACGGAAATGACCGTGCTTGAAAACCTGCAGATGGGTGCTTTCAGCAAGGAAACGAAAGAGCATTTCCAGGAAAATCTCGCAACATGCTATAAGTGGTTCCCGAAGCTGGAAGAAAGAGCGAAGCAGGCTGCCGGTACATTATCCGGCGGTGAACAGCAGATGGTGGCTGTTGCCAGAGCTCTGATCGGTATGCCGAAGCTTCTGATCCTGGATGAACCGTCACTCGGTCTTGCGCCGAATATCGTTGATGATATTCTGGCTGTCGCAAAGACACTGGCGAAAGAATCAGGCATTTCTGTTCTGCTTGTTGAACAGGATATTACAAAAGCGCTCGCAACTGCGGACCGCGGATATGTCATTGAAAACGGACGCATTGCTCTGAGCGGCAGCGCGGATGAACTCGCTGCGAACGAACACGTCAAGAAAGCATATCTTGGCATCTGATGAAGGTATTTACGCTGTGGCAGTTCAGCGTGTACAAAAAACTATTAGAGGGAGAAAAAAAATGAAGAAATTACTTAAGGGTCTTCTTCCGCTCTTCTTATCCGCAACTATGCTTGTTGGATGCTCAGGCGGAGGAAACCAGGGATCAACTGGCGGCGGAGATTCCGGCAGTTCCTCAGACACAATCAAGATTGGTACTATCTATGCAATGTCCGGTGACAAGGCTGCCATCGGTGAGAACATCCTTCGCGGTATTGACTTCGCTGTTGATGAAATCAACAAGGCAGGCGGCGTAAACGGCCGTAAGCTCGAAGTTGTCCGCGGCGACCATGCCGGCGATGCCAAAACAGGTAAATCTGAAGCAGAACGTCTGATCACACAGGAAAAGGTTGATGTCATGATGGGCTGCCATATGTCCACAGTTACAGAAGTAGTTGCTCAGGTATGCCAGCAGTACAGCATTCCGATGATCACAGCTATTTCCACGCTCGACAAACTTTCTGACGCTGAGCACAAGGATTATGATTACTTCTTCCGTCTGTGCCCGCTGAACTCCGTATATGTTGAAGATATGCTGAAGTATCTGAAGGATTCTGAAAAGCAGACAGGCGAACCGATCAAGACAGTTGCCATCTTCACAGCCAAGGCTGCCATCGGTCAGGAACTGATCCGCTGCGTCAATCTGTTCGCAGACAAGTATGGAATCGAAGTTCTCGGTGAAGTTGACTACTCCGGCGGTGCTGCAGACCTTTCCGCTCAGGTTCTCTCTCTGAAGCAGATGAACCCTGACGCAATCCTCTGCGACTCCTATGTAAGTGACGCTACACTGTTCATCAACACTCTGAAGGAACAGAACTATCAGCCGAAGATGATCGTTGCCAAGGCAAACGGCTTCACAGATCCTTCCTTCATCTCAACTCTCGGAAGTGCAGCTAACGGTGTCGCTTCTGTTGTTGAATTCAATAACGACCTGACAAACGGTAAGGAAATCAACGAAGAATTCAAGTCTGTCTATAAGGTAGACATGAATGGTCACTCCGCTGAGTCCTATACAGTTGTATGGCTCTTCAAGGCCGCAATTGAAAAGGCTGGCTCCACAAAGGGTGAAGACGTCAAGAAGGCTCTCGCTGACCTCGTTATCGATTCAAAGTTCGAAGGCGGACGCAATATCGTTCTCCCTTACGCAAAGATCGATTTCGAAGCTGAATATGATCTCGCAGGCGAAAAGCACTACAGAGATAACACATCCGCTTCTGTAGCGATTGCGCAGATCCAGGGCGGCGAATGGAAGACAGTATGGCCGTTTGACTTCGCTTCTTCCAAGATCGAATTCCCGGCTCCGTTAAAGTAAGCAGAACGAATTCTGGAAACTAAAACTGCTGAGTTTACAGATCGTTAAAATGTTAATAAAAGGTGGTCACAACAATGATCACCTTTTTCATATTCAGTTCTGTGTCTCGCAGCTGACGACAACGCCTCTGCGTTCCATGTAATAACTGCAGAGACCTCTTGCCGGCAGGATATGAATATCTGCCTCAGGATAGTTCTCTCTGATCGTATTCCTCAGGGATATGGCCATCTCTTCGTTTTCCACATGGGTAATCACTGCTCTGCCGCCGCTGTAGCCTGCTTTCTGCATATCCTGAAACAGCGTCTTCACGGACTTGCGCTCACCTCTTGCCTTGCCTGTCACACTGATCTTTCCTGCTTCGGAGGCTGTTCCTGTAACAGAAATATTCAGGACGCACAATGCCGCCGCAGCTGCCTTGTTTACACGGCCGTTCTGCGCCAGGTTATGCAGGGAAAAGAAGGAGAAGAACAGGCGGGTGCTCTTCAGATAGTCTCTGATGCTCTGATCAATGGATTCAAATGATCCACCGGCACTGATCAGTTCTTTCAGCTTATATAAAAGCATGATTTCCTCAGCGCCTGTGGAAAGAGAATCAATAACGGAAATCTTTGCCTCGGGATGATCTTCCTGATAGATGCCGGCAGCTGTCATCGCGCTGTTGTAGGAACCGGACAGGGAACTTGTGACAGTGGATACGAATATTTCTTCAGCTCCTTCATAGGCATTCAGCCAGTCTTCCACGGAAGGGCAGGATGTATAGGAACGTCCCCTGTATCCGGCCAGA
Organism: uncultured Erysipelotrichaceae bacterium; assembly: GCA_900320455.1. Taxonomy (GTDB): domain Bacteria; phylum Bacillota_I; class Bacilli_A; order Erysipelotrichales; family Erysipelotrichaceae; genus Bulleidia. Next base: position 6,609 of record ONSK01000241.1, read on the forward strand.
TAGTCCAGCATGTCTTTGATATTCAGGGATGTGTCATCCGTAAAGCTTCTTTCGTCGGTATAAATCTTCAGCGGCACTGTCTGAAAGTCCGGATAATCCAGTGTGTACAGATCACAGGATGAATCAGCGACAATTCTCATAATGCACCTCCAGCTAAACATGGAAATTGTATGAATTATTTACGCATGCTAAAATGTACAAAAAGGCTGAATATGTAACACTTCTTACAAAACAGGCCAAAATGTAACAGTTATGAAGATCAAGACAGAATTGAACAGCAGAACTGTTCCGACAAGAATGGCCATCGGAAACGGCATCCTCGATGAACTGGAAAAGAAAGAACTTGCGGATATCAGAGTAACAGATGTCATACAGAATGCGAAGGTATCGAGAATGTCCTTCTACCGCTACTATGAGAATCTGTATGATGCTCTGTGTGATTATCTGGATATTGTCGTGACAGGGTATATGATCGAAGGCGGCGAGCTGAATGATCCCGGTGTTTTCATGCGGCCGGAACACATTGAATTTTCACTGAATTACTTTGACAGATACGCAAGATATTTTCTGATTCTGAACAGAAGCGGATTATACACAATTCTCATTGACGCTGTGAATGAATACATGATGAAAAACATTCTTCCGCAGAAGAAGCTTCATATGTATGAACTGTATGCCTATGCCGGAGGATTGCTGAACGCGTTTCTGAAATGGGAAGAGGACGGAAAAAGAGAAAGCGCCCACAATGTCGCGCTGATGATCTACCGTCTGTTCAGTCATACTGAAAGCATATCGTCTGAAGAAATATGAAAGAGGATCTAACCTCATTGAACAGTTATAAAACCATTCAACTGTCAGATCCTCTCATTATTTTTCTGTTTAACTGTCTTTTCCGGTCAGCCCTGCGGCTGTCACACTGTCATCAGTTCGATTTCTGCCGCGGCAAGCTTTTCTCTGACCGGATCAGGAATATTCGGATCTGTCAGGACGATCACATGGCTTCGGGAGAGGTTGAGAGGAACAGTACCTGCCGCATTGAATTTCTCGCTTTCCGTGAGGATTACGACATTCTCGGCTGATGCGGACATGTCGCGGACAGCCTGCGCTCTCAGCTGATCTTTATTGGTGAAACCTGTCCGTTCGCTCCAGCCGTCGGTACCTGCGAAGCAGTATTGTACATTGTAATTCATCACACCGTCACGGATCATCGGTCCGACCAGGCACTGCGATTCTTTCTGATAGATACCGCCGAGCAGGACAATCTGCACACCTGCTTCATTGCGGATATAATCCGCGATAAAAGCACTGTTTGTCACAATCGTGACATTTTTTTTCGTTTTCGCGATTGCCAGGGCAGCCAGAGCACAGCAGCTGCCGTTTTCAATGAAGAGGGTATCGCCGTCACAGATCAGTTCTGCGGCTTTTGCGGCAATTTTGGTTTTTTCCTCATAATGCCAGGCAAGCCGGCTGTTAACATCGTCTTCGCTGTTCAGCTCGGCAAATCCGTGAATGCGTCTGATCAGGTGCATTTTTTCCAGTGCATCCAGATCCTTTCGAATCGTGACCTGGGAAACGCCGAGCAATGAGGACAATTCCGTCACTTCGATTCTTCTGCGATCCACCAGAAGACTGAGTATTTCTTTTTCTCTCTGTTTCTTCATAAATATCACCGTTTCATTTTAAGCTGATATGCTTTCAAATGAAAGCTCAGAAAAATGCATTGATTCCATTTTCCGCAAAGATCTGTCTGTATTCTTTCAGATCCTCGCGATGATATGCCGTGACATCCTTATAGGCATATTCCCGTCCAAGCTGTTCGTATTTGTTTTCACCGAACTGATGGAAAGGAAGCAGCTGGCATTCTGTACCGCCTGCTTCTTTGATCACCCGGGCGAGATTTTCTGCGTCATTGACGGAATCATTGAATCCGGGGATGACGGGAATTCTCGGCAGGACGTCTTTGCCCTGAGAAAAGGCATATTTCAGATTGGACAGGATCAGTTCATTCGGAACACCTGTTCCTTTTTTATGTTTATCGGAATTCCAGTGTTTTACATCAAACAGAATAGTATCAATATTTTCAATGACAGACACGAAAATCTCCTGTTTCGCGAATCCGGTGGTTTCACAGCACGTATGCAGACCGTTTTCCTTCGCCGCCTTCAGCAGGCTTTTCGCAAATTCCGGCTGTGCCAGCATTTCACCGCCGGACAGTGTGATTCCGCCGCCGCTTTCTTCATAGAATGGAAGATCCTGCATGACGACATCCATGACTTCCTGAACGGTTTTCAGCTCTCCCTCGTTTTTCAATGCCCTGCCCGGACATTCATGAACGCATAAGCCGCATCCGTCGCACTTCGCGCTGTTCACGGTGATCCTTCCTTCTTTTACACTGACGGCCTGATGCGGGCATACTTCCAGGCAGTGATGACAGCCGATGCATTTCTTCTCATCATGCATGATCTCTGCCTTCACCAGCTGGCTTTCGGGGTTCGCACACCATCTGCAGCGAAGAGGACATCCTTTTAAGAAAACCACCGTGCGGATGCCCGGACCGTCATTGACGGAAAACTTCTGAATATTGAATACGATACCTCTGTCACTGTTCATATGGACTACCTCACATGCTTAGAATAATCTGACAAACTGTATTCGTCAACCAAAAACTTACGAACGAAAGTATATGTTATTACAAAAGAATGATTTCCTGTTGACGAGAGCTGGTTATTCAGTTATATTGTTATTGCAACGAAATAAAAGAAACTTACGAATG
>ONSK01000229.1 GCA_900320455.1 uncultured Erysipelotrichaceae bacterium
AATCTTGGCAACGCCGATCGGCGCCTTGCCGTAGACGGTCTGTCCATCCAGTCTTCCTTCGCCTGTGACAACGATGTCAGCGTCTTTGACGTAGTCTTCCAGGTGTGTTTCCGCAAGGACGATGTCAATGCCGGATTCCAGCACGGCATTTGTGTATGCCAGGAAGGCAAATCCCATACCGCCGGCAGCGCCTGTTCCCGGATACTTCTTGTCTGCCTTTTCATACTTCTCATGTGTCAGATCAGCGTAATGATCAAGCCACTTGTCCATTGCCATGATCATGGAAGGTGTCGCACCCTTCTGCGGTCCGTAGATGGCAGATGCGCCGTTTTCACCGCACAGCGGATTTGTGACGTCGCAGGCGATCTTGAAGGAGCATTCCTTCAGCAGCGGTGTGACTGTCTCATCGCTGATGGAAGCGATCTTTTCCAGACCCTGGGCGCCAGGGGCAACCTGGTTTCCTTCAGCGTCCAGAATACCGTAGCCGAGTGCCTGCAGCATTCCCACGCCGCCGTCGTTTGTCGCGGAGCCGCCGATACCAATGATGAATTTGCGGCATCCTTTGGAGATGGCATCCATGATCATTTCACCGACGCCGTATGTTGTCGTCAGCAGCGGATTTCTTTCCTTTTCCTCGATCAGGGTGATGCCGGCAGCTGCGGACATCTCAACGACAGCTGTGAGCCCGTCATTCAGAATGCCGTATTCAGCTTCCACCGGACTGCCGAGCGGACCGGTGACGGTGACTTTCTGCAGGGAGCCGCCCATACCGAGTGTCAGTGCTTCGACGGTGCCTTCGCCGCCGTCTGCCAGAGGTCTTACCAGGACAGACGCATCCTTGTCAGCGCGGTGGATGCCTCTGCGGATGGCATCTCCTGCTTCCAGGGAAGTCAGGCTGCCTTTGAGTGAATCAATTGCAATTACCACTTTCATGTTTTGTTCTCCTCTTTTCTTCGTCTTTATAGTACAGAAAACAGCAATATGATAGAATGGTATATGTACTATATTTTGATAATATTTATCCATTAATTTTGGTATATCAGACAATGAGGTGAACTATGGCAAAACTGAACCGGGAAATCGCCCAGCAGATCGCGGAATCCATCAAGGATGCATGCGGATATGACATTAATTTCATCACCGATCAGGGTATCATTCTCGCTTCCACCGACAGCGCCCGCATCGGCACGTATCACGAGATCGGCATGCGTGCCGCCAAAAGCGGAGAAACGATCGAAGTCACGGAAGACAACCAGTATGACGGCACCCAGAAAGGTGTGAATATCCCCTTCACCTTTCACTCCCAGCTGCTCGGTGTGATCGGCATCACCGGCGAGCCGGATGAAGTGCGCAGATACGCTCATCTCGCGATCCGCATCATGCGTCTGATCCTGCGTGAGAAGGATCTTGAAAGCTCACACGCAGCCCGGCGTGCCGAAGCCTCCCACGTCATCCGTTCACTGATCTCCGGGGAAAACTTCGATACCGGGTACGTCATTGAATTTCTCAAAAGCAGAAAGCTGGACCCGAAGGCGGAATACAGAGCGATTCTGATCAATCCCGTCTATTCAGAGCAGACACGGATCGGTACGGTGGAAAGCACGCTGGAATCCTTCTTTTCCTCGCTGAAAGGCGCCTTCTTTGCCTTTGAGTATCCTTCCACCTACATCCTGTTTCTTGAAAGCAGGCTCTTTGAATCTCAGCAGGAACGGCTGAAAAGCCTGACGTCACTTCCGGCAATGATCTCTGTCGGGAGCTCGCAGCGTCTTGCGAAGGCTTCCCTCTCAATGCGGGATGCGGTGCTTGCGCAGAAGAGCAGACGGGGCGAGTGGTGCGTGATTGATGATCTCTCGCTGGAGCTGCTGTTTTCCCAGGTCTCGGAAGGCGCACGTGAGCGCTATCTTCAAAAGACAGCCGGCGCGCTTTCGGAAAAGGACATCGCCGTGCTCGAAGCGTATTTCACTTCCGAGATGTCTCTGAAGGAAACGGCGGAAAAGCTCTTCATTCACAAGAATACACTGCAGTATCAGCTCGATGGAATACATCAGAAATGCGGTCTGAATCCCCGTGTTTTCAGCGATGCGCTGCGTCTTTATCTGGCTCTGATGTTAATGAAAGCACGGTAAGCGCTTTCATTCGGAAAACCGGTTAACTTTGCAATTGACAATAAAAAAAATTGTGGTATACTACGCGAGATTGTAAATAAGGAGAATCGTTATGTCTACAGAAAACAGACTGGTTTCTCTCCTTGGCAAGCCCGTTGCGGACAGCAGCAATCTCGAGATCTGCAGCGCTCTGACAAAGCTTGTGAAGGAAGAAGCCGCAAACGTAAAGAAGATTACCGGTGACAAGAAAGTTTACTATATCAGCGCTGAGTTCCTGATCGGCAAGCAGCTTGGCAAGAACCTGATCAACCTCGGACTTTACGATGAAGTCGTAAGCATTCTGAAAGCCAATGGCAAATCCATCGTAGAAGTGGAACGCCAGGAGAAGGAACCTTCCCTCGGCAACGGAGGACTCGGCAGACTGGCCGCATGTTTCCTCGATTCCATCGCAACGCTGAATCTGCAGGGCGACGGTGTCGGTCTGAATTACCACTGTGGTCTCTTCAAGCAGGAGTTCGTCGATCACAAGCAGCATGAAATTCCTGATGAATGGCTGGATGGCGAAAACATGCTTGTGGATACGGGTGTTTCCTTCCCGGTCCAGCTCGGCGACAAAGTATATCAGTCCAAAATGTATGACATGGATGTTCTCGGATATAAATCCGGCAAGAATGTTCTGCATCTTTTCGATCTGGAAACAGTCAGCGATGAAGTCATCACAGACGGCATCAGCTTTGACAAGAAGGACATTGCCAGAAACCTGACACTGTTCCTGTATCCGGATGACAGTGACAAAGACGGACAGCTGTTAAGAATCTACCAGCAGTACTTCATGGTTTCCAACGCTGCCCAGCTGATTATCAAAGAAGAAAAGGAAAAAGGACATGATCTGAAGGATCTCGACAAATACGTCGCAGTCCAGATCAATGATACCCACCCTTCCCTGATCATTCCGGAACTGATCCGTCTGATGATCGCCGAAGGCATCACATTCCGCAGAGCAGCGGACATTGTCTCGAATGTATGCGCATATACAAACCACACGATCCTGGCGGAAGCTCTGGAGAAGTGGCCTCTGGATTACCTCCAGCAGGTTGTTCCGCAGCTGATGCCGATCATCGAAGGTCTTGACTTCGCGGTCTTCGCAGCTTACAAGGGAAATCCTGATCTGCGCATCATCGATGATCAGAACAAGGTCCATATGGCAAAGATGGACATGCATTTCTCACACTCCATCAACGGTGTC
>ONSK01000276.1 GCA_900320455.1 uncultured Erysipelotrichaceae bacterium
AATAATCATTAAGCAGAGATGGCGGCTGCCACAAGAATGGAATTGTACTTGTCCTGTCCGCTGGAAGCACGGGAAATCATGGATATCGGTACGGAAGCACCGACGATCGTGCCTCCCATCTCCATGCCGGCAAAATATGACAGGGCTTTGAAGAGCACGTTTCCAGTTGTGATCTCCGGTACGAGCAGCACGTCCGCATCACCTGCGACAGGACTGTTATAATCTTTGATCTCAGCGCTTTCCTTTGAAATGGAAAGGTCAAAGGAGATCGGTCCTTCAATCACACAGCCGGTGATCTCACCGCTCTCATTCATCTTTTTCAGGGCATCGGCGTCCACTGTCTCGGGCATCTTCGGATTCACGCGTTCCACGGATGCCAGGGCAGCCACCTTGGGGCATTCATAGCCGAGCTTGTGACAGACGTTAACGGCATTGAGCACGAGGTCCTTTTTCACCGCAAGATCGGGATAGGGAACCATGCCGGCATCTGTCAGAAACAGCATCTTGTGATAGGCAGGCACTTTCATTAACAGAACATGGGAGAGCTGTCTTCCGGTTCTGAGTCCCCATTCTTTATTTAATACGGCACGCAGGAATACCTGGGTGTAGATCTTTCCTTTCAGAAGGGCATCCAGTTTTCCGTCATGGGCATCACGGATCACGGTTTCCGCCAGCTCTTCATCATTGCGGCAGTCAACGATCTCGGGAATCTCCATACCGGTGTTCAATGCGTTCCACTTCTCAATTGTTTCTTCTTTGATCCCGTAAAGGACGGGGATGACGATACCATCTTTCATGGCTTCGGCCGCTGCCTCAAGGGCATGCGTTTCATGTGAGCCGATCACGCCGAGTCTTGTCTTCTTTTCTCTTGCCAGAACCATCCGGCGGATCTCTTCGAAGTCTTTCAGCATATGTATTCTCCTTCCCCAAAAGTATACACTTTTCACCATAAGACTGTTTGATATTGCTTTTGTTTTTTTCATTCGTGTAAAATGACAGTTAGCAATATAGAAAGAGGAAAAGAAATGACGGAAACAGTACTGGAAACCAGGCATCTGAAAAAGGTCTACAATTACAATACACCTAACGCTTTTGAAGCACTGCATGACATCAACTTTGAAGTTCACAAAGGGGATTTTGTGGCAATCATGGGCCCTTCCGGATCAGGCAAGTCCACTTTCATCAACAATATTTCCACGATTGACCTTCCGACCAGCGGAAAGGTATTCATCAACGGCAAGGAAGTCCGCACGATGAGCTCCAATGAAATCGGACGTTTCCGCTATCAGAACCTCGGATTTATCTTCCAGGATTTCAACCTTCTTGATACACATACAATGTATGAGAATATCGCCATGCCACTGTCTCTTGCGCATGTGAATAAAACAGAAATCGAACAGAGAGTCGCTGTCCTTGCCAAGCAGATGGACGTTGAGCACCTTCTGAAGAAATATCCGAATGAATGCTCAGGCGGCCAGAGACAGAGAGCTGCGATCTGCCGTGCGCTGATCAATCATCCCCGCATCATCGTGGCCGATGAACCTACCGGCAACCTGGACAGCGCCAACTCCGCGGAACTGATGAAGATCCTGCAGAGACTCAACAATGAAGAGGGTGTCACAATCGTCATGGTTACCCATGACCCGCTGATCACCTCCTATTCCTCACGTCTTGTTTATATTAAGGATGGAGAGATCCAGACCGTTCTTGAAAGGGAAGGACTCTCTCAGGATGATTATTTCCAGAAGATCGTTGAAATCAACTCCGCTGAATCCAGGGAGATTCTCCAGCAATGATCATCAAAGACGCGCTTCGTTCTCTGAAAGATGACTTTCTGCGATCCTTCTTCTATTTCCTGACGCTGCTTGTCACCTCGATGTTCATTTATCTGTTCTTCAATATCATGATGAGTGATCCGGTCGGTGTCAGTCTGCTGGAAGGAAGCACGGATCTTCTCGCAACGGCGGTTACCGTTGCGGTAGTAGTCATCTGTCTGATTGCAATCCTGTTCGCGAATGACTTCTTCGCCAAAAGAAAGGCGAAAGAGCTGGCTGTGCGTCTGATCTGCGGAGCGACGGCATTCCAGCTGGCTTCCTATCTTCTGATTCAGACAGTACTTCTGATGGCAGTCGCGCTGCCTCTGGGCATCCTGATTGCCAATCTGCTCATACCGGTATTGAATACGGTGCTCAGCGCATATCTGCAGAGTGAATTCCTGATCGGCATTCATTCCTATGCCAACACGATGTCCGCTGTCATTCTCGGTCTGGTCATTTTCTGGATCCTGATGTTGAACATGAGCTTCGCTTTGAAAAACGGCGCAGCCATGATGTTCAGCGAGAATATCATGACCAAGGCAGGCGGTGCTCCGGTGTTCTATTTCGGAGCGATCCCGCAGTGGCTCAAGGCAACAGCGATGACGCTGCTGTTCCTGGTTCCGATTGCCTGTTTCTATCTCAATTCCAATATGATCTTCCTGCTTACGATCCTGAGCCTGGTCGGATTCATGTCATGGCTGGATGACGTATTGATTCCCTGGCTGACAAAACGGATCCACAGCAAACCGGAAAATCATCTGAATGTTGTCTGGATGGGATTCCTCAGAACAGACATTGCCATCATGAAACCGAATATTTCTCTGTTTATCGTCGCAGTCGTGCTGCTGGCATGGGCGATGATCACAAAGCACGGAAAACCGGTGGAAATGATGCTGTATATCCTCTCCTACGTTGTCATGGGCGTTCTGCTTTCCATGGCGATCCTGTTCAAATATTCAACGGAACTGGCAGTCCGGAAGAGATACTTCAATGCCATGTTCCAGATCGGTTATCTGGAGTCTGATCTGAAGAAGATCATGACAAGACAGATCATCTGTTTCTATGGTCTGATTCTTGCGGTCACACTCCTGTATCTGGTCAACATTTTCCTGTCGCAGATGATTGCCGGTGTGCTGAGCGTGAATTTCATGCTTGTGCTGCTCGCATTCGCGGTTGTTCCGATGATCCTTGTCGGACTGATCAATCTGCTCACATACAGGAGTTCCCTCGAACTGAAGAAAGAAAGGTGATGGTATGATCATCAGAGACGCGCTGCGCTCTTTGAAAAACAACTTCGGAAAGGCGTTATTCTACTGGCTGACGTTTGTTCTGACTTCCATGTTCATCTTTCTGTTCTTCAATATCGCGATGAGTGAAACCGTCGGCGTATCCTTCTTCTATGCCCAGCAGGATCTGGCTCTGACTGTGACGATCTTTGTGGTTGCGGTCTGTCTGATCATCATCTTTTTCGCGAATGATTTCTTTATCAAGAACAAGGCCCGCGATCTCGCCCTGCGGCTGATCTGCGGCGCGACGTATATGCAGCTGGCATCGTACCTGCTGGTGCAGACGTTTCTGTTGCTGGCGCTGGCGATCCCGGCGGGTGTGATTCTTGCCCTGATTCTGATCCCGCTGCTGAATGTGATCATCTCCGGCATGATGCAGACGGCGTTTACGATTTCCCTGCACTTTGACGCAATCGTGACAACGACGATCGTTCTGGTGTCAGTGGTGTTCTGGACAACGTATCTGAATCTCGCGTTTGCCTACAGAAACACGGCGGTGAATCTTCTGAATGACAGAAAGATGACCAATCCCCTGGCCGGCATCACACTGGACTGGGAACGGAAGAAGATGTCCGAGAAGGTGAAGACAATCGGCGGACTGATTCTGTACCTGATGCCGCTGATCATGTTTCATCTCAATACCGAAGCGGCAGTCATGTTCGCCATCCTCGGTATGATCGGCTTCCACCTGGTGCTGAACAGTCTGTTCATTCCGCTGCTGGACAAGATTATCCACGAAAGAAAGATGGATGATCCGAAGGCAGTCGCAAGACTCGGTTTCATCCGCACCGATCTGCAGATTCTCAAGAACAACGTCATTCTCTTCCTCGTCAGCTGTATCCTGCTGATCTCGATGTTTATCTCCGGGGCACAGAAGCCGATGGAGGTCATGCTTTCGCTGCTGTCCTACGTTGTCATGAATATCCTTCTGTCGCTGGCAATCATGTTCCGCTTCCAGACAGAAATCACTTCCAGAAAGAAGTACTTCCGTCCGCTCGAACAGATTGGCTACGTCAGGGAAGACCTCAAGAATGTCGTCTTCCGGGAAGTCATCTTCGTATACGCGTTCATCATCGCCATGGCTGCGCCGTATCTGATCAGTATGTTCCTGGCGCTTGTCAACAAGGGACTGATGCAGTGGTCCACCGGAGGCTTCCTGCTCATATGCATGATCCTGCCGCTGATCTTCTGCTGTTTCGTGACGCTGTATTACTATTTCACGATTGTTTTCAAGGAAAAAAAGGATGTACCTGCCGTTCGGGAATCCTGAATACACATTGGTTCGCAGTCTGACTGCGGACCGTTTCTTTTTTCAGTCCCCGTATATTCCCGAAATGTCAAGAGGTGACTAATGAAAAGGACTGGTATAAGATACTGAATGCGAAAGGAGTACAGTCATGAATACAGAAATTATCAGCCGCATTGCGGCAGAAAAGAGTATCGGACTTGACCAGGTACAGAACACACTGTCACTGCTGGAAGAAGGCAATACCGTTCCATTTATTGCCCGTTACCGCAAAGAAGCGACAAAAGGCCTGGATGAAGAACAGATTCTCTATATTCAGAAACAATATGAGTACCAGCAGAAGCTGGCAGAACGCAAGGAAGATGTCCTGCGTCTGATCGAGGAACAGGGCAAGCTGACAGACGAAATCAGAAAGAGCGTTGCGGAATGCACGAAGCTTTCCCAGGTTGAGGATATCTACAGACCCTATGCCCAGAAGAAAAAGACAAGAGCTGCGGCAGCCATCAATGCCGGTCTGCAGCCTCTGGCAGACTGGATGCTGTCTCTTCCCAAAGAAGGAAACCTGGAAGAGGAAGCCCAGAAGTATATCAATGAGACAATCACGGATACAGCTGCGGCCATCCAGGGAGCCAAGGATATCATCGCTGAAATTGTTTCAGACAATCCGAAGCAGAGATGGGCATTTAAGGACAACATCCTGAAGACAGGCGTGCTTGTCACAAAGCTCAAGAAAGATGCCAAGGACGAGAACCACGTCTATGAGATGTACTACGACAGAAGCGAGAAGGTATCACAGCTCGCTGATCACCGCATCATGGCAATCGACAGAGCCGAGAAGGAAAAGGTGCTGACCGTATCCTTCACATATGATGACGCGTATCTGAAAGATGAAGCGTACAAGGCAATCGCCAAGGATGGCTCCAGCATCTGCGATGCGCAGCTGAGAGAAGCAGCTGAGGACGGATGCGACCGTCTGCTGTTTCCTTCCATCGAAAGAGAAATCAGAAGCGAACTCAGCGAAAGAGCACAGACAAAGTCCATTGAGATTTTCTCCACCAACCTTGAGAAGCTGCTTCTGCAGCCGCCTTTAAAGGGACGCATCGTCCTCGGATTTGACCCGGGTTACCGCAACGGCTGCAAACTCGCGGTCATCGACGAGACAGGAAAGATGTTAACCGTCGAAAAGATCTATCCGTTCATGGGCAAGGGAAACCAGGCGGAATCCAAGAAGAAACTGCTTGAACTGATTAAGAAATACAGTGTCCAGATCATTGCCATCGGCAACGGCACAGCCTCCCGTGAAAGCGAAAAGCTGTGCGCGGAACTGATCTCTGAAAACAAGCTGGATGTCAGCTATGCCATCGTCTCCGAGGCAGGCGCATCCGTATGGTCTGCCCAGGAAGCCGCAAGAGCGGAATTCCCGGATATGGCAGTTGAGGAAAGAAGTGCTGTCTCCATCGGCAGAAGACTTCTCGATCCGCTTGCCGAGCTGATCAAGATCGATCCGAAGTCCATCGGTGTCGGTCAGTACCAGCATGACCTGCCGCAGAAGGCGCTCAGCGAAAGACTTGATGAAGCGATCATGAAGTGCGTCAACCGCACCGGTGCCGACCTGAACACGGCATCCCAGGAACTGCTCACACACATCTCCGGTCTCAACAGCGGCATTGCCAAGGAAATCATCAACTACCGCAATGAGAACGGCAGATTCACCAACAGAAAGCAGCTTCTGAAAGTCAAGAAGCTCGGACCCAAGGCATATACACAGTGTGCCGGCTTCCTGCGCATCACGGACGGTGAAGAGCCTCTCGATCAGACTTCCATCCATCCGGAAAGCTATGAAGCCGCAAGATCTCTGATGAATGCCTGCGGCATCACAGCCCTCGGCGCAGCTGACGCTTCCTTCCCGGAAGAAAAGGTCAAGGATCTTGGCATCGATTCCTATACACTGAAGGATATCGAGGATGCCATCAGACAGCCGCTGCGTGACTACCGTGACCAGTTTGAAGGCGCGCTGCTGAGAAGCGACGTTCTTGAAATCAAGGACCTGCACATCGGCGACAAGCTCTCCGGAACAGTCAGAAACGTAGTCGACTTCGGTGCCTTCGTTGATATCGGACTCCACGAGGACGGACTTGTCCACGTCTCCAGAATGTCCATGCGCAGAAATGTCATTCCGACAGACATCGTCTCCGTCGGTGATATCGTTGATGTCTGGGTATATGAGATCGATGAGGCAAGAGGCAGAGTCTCACTTGCACTCCTTCCGCCGGAACAGCTGAAGGAAAGAGATGCGGCATACAAGAACCGCAAAGGCAAAAAGAACCAGAATCAGAAGCAGAACAGGAAACCTGAAAAGAAGGAAGTGACCATGGATGATGCCATGGCACGCCTGATGCAGAGATTCGGAAAGAACTGACATTCAAAAAGGATCTGTCTGAGAGATACCTCAGGACAGATCCTTTTTCTGACTCTTTGACTGAAACAGGGCAGCTGCCGCCATCACTGCGGAAATCACCGCAAGCGGAATATACAGGATGCGCTGCTGATTGGAAAGCAGAGCACGGAGAATAAAATACAATGGAATGGAAGCGGCCGATGCGTAAGCACCGATCGTGCAGAGAATATTTTTGATGCGTTTGGGGAACAGAAGTCCGAGATACATCAGACATACCGCAAAAAACATCAATGCGCAGGGGAAACGTGCCCAGAAGGGATTACTCTGATCCAGCGCATCATAAGCGCAGAAGAATAGTGCGATCAGACTGATCGTGTGCCTTCCGAGAAAAACAAAGAACTGATTTTTCATATGCTGATTCCTTTCTGAAGTGAAACTGTTGTAAAGAGAGCTTTCTCTGTCTCTTATATTATTATTATGCAAATGCAACTAAATAAAAAGCCTGACCACAGGATCAGGCCTTCATCGATGATGTATGATTACCCAAGACGATTGATCAGGTAAGGGATTGCCTGTTCAAAGTTGACGCCGTAGGTATTGTGGTTTTCTTCTTCGAGAGTGACGTGAATGCATTCTTTGACAAAGTCACAGGCGATGCATACAGCTTCCTCGAATGTTTTTCCTCTGACCATCGCGCCGCACAGTGTGCTTGCCCAGATGTCTCCGGTGCCGTGGAAGTGTTCCGCTTCCTCATCTGTTTCATAGTAGAAGAATGTATCATCCTTGGAATCATACGCATATGCGCCAAGCTTTCCTTCATTCAGGGAAATGCCTGTCAGGACAGCTTTTCTTGTGCCAAGAGCAGTCAGCTGCTTCAATACATCCTGGACGTATGCTTCATCATATTCTGTTGTATAGGGAATCTTCAACAGGAAGGACGCTTCTGTCAGATTGGGACAGATGATATCCGCCTTTGCGCAGAGATCCTTCATGGCAGAGGCAAATTCTTCAGTGAAGCCGGCATACAGCTTTCCGTTGTCCGCCATGCACGGATCAACGATCTTCAGTGTATCCTTTCCGAAGTCTGCGAAGAGCTTTGCGGCCAGATCGAGCTGTTCAAAGGAACCGAGATAGCCTGTATATAACGCGTCAAAGTCAAAACCTTCTTTTTTCCAGTGATCCATGATCGGCTGGATTTCCGATGTCAGATCATGGAATGTGAATCCTTTGAACATTGTATGTGTAGACAGAACCGCAGTCGGAATGACGGCAGCTTCGACGCCCATGGAAGAGATGACGGGCAGTGCAACAGTCAGCGAGCACTTGCCTACGCAGGAAATATCCTGCATTGTCGCGATACGTTTCATAAAGATATTCTCCTTCGTGATGATTATAGAGACATCTTTGATGCAATTGATATGGTCAGTCTGATAAAATAATGTAAGACCAGACGGGAATGCATATGCACAGTTTATTTGAAGATACATTGAGAATCGAAAACGAAAGGTTCATGATCCGTCCTGTTTCCTCCCGGGACAAAGCATTTCTGGGAGATCTTTTCGGTGATGTTCTGCCGGAAGATAAGACAGACTTCATGATCAAGGCACTGGATGCCAACAGAAAAGCAGGGAAGAAGGCAGCGCTTGCGGTATACAGCCTTGCGGAAAATGTTCCCGTGGGAGTGATTGAGATCCATTCCGTCACTCCGGATATATCCATCGGCTACCGGATCCGTCCGCAGTACAGGAATCTGCACTACTGCCGTGATGCGGTGTATCTGCTTGTTTCCTGGCTGATGGAACATACTGATACGGAAGCTCTCAGCGCAGAGGTCAGAGAGAACAATGAATATTCCATCCGGGTGCTGACGCATAACGGATTTGAACTGGCGGGCAATGAAAACGGAACGCTTCATTATATATACCGCCGCAAGGAGAAAGAGGAAATGGTTATCCGGAAACCGGAGGAAGGACTGAAGATCATCTGGTGTGCCGGCGGATGTTTCTGGGGAACAGAGAAGGTATTCAGAGCGCTGGACGGCGCCAGAGAGACTGTTACAGGCTATGTCAACGGCAATACCGATGATCCCCATTATGAGGATGTCTGCCGCAATGACACCGGATACAAGGAAGCAGTCGAGATCATCTATGATCCATCTGTCACACCGCTGTCCGTCATCATGAAGGCATTCTTCCTGTGCATTGATCCGACCGTTTCCAACAGACAGGGAAATGACATCGGCAGCCAGTATCAGACCGGTGTCTACTACAGCAGCGAAGAAGACGGTATCTTCCTGAAGGAGTATTTTGAAGAAGAACGGAAGAAACACAGGAAGTTCATGGTGGAGCTGGAGGAAGTCAGAAACTTCTGGCCGGCGGAAGAATACCACCAGAGATATCTTGACAAACATCCTGACGGATACTGCCATATCACAAGATATGAGATGGAAGCTGTCAGAGCATTGAATCAAAAGGGGAAAGAACATGAAGAAGGATCTATTTAAACAGGGATATACCCAGAACCGTGAAATGTCATGGCTGCACTTTGATGACAGATGCCTGAATGAGGCAAAGGACAAGACGGTTCCCCTGGCAGAACGTCTGAAATTTGTCAGTATCTTCACTTCCAACCTGACGGAGTTCTTTATGGTCAGAGTCGGAAGTCTTTTGGATATGACAAAGGCAAACTATGAGCACATCGACAACAAGTCGGGTATGACGCCGTCGGAGCAGCTGGCTGCCATCTATCCGTTTGCCAAAAGAGCATGCAAAAAGAGAGATGAAATCTATGCCGATCTGAAAAAGAAGATGGCAAAGGCAGGCATCAGAGATCTTCTGATCGAAGAATGCACGAAGGCGGAACAGAAGGATCTCAGGAAGTATCTCAAAAGACAGTGCGCTCCCTTGCTGGCACCGCAGATCGTGGATATTCATCATCCCTTCCCGAACCTGCAGAGCGGAGAAACATATATCGCGGCAATTCTGAAATACAAGACAGGATCCAATTTCTCGGTTGTTCCTGTTCCCAAGGCGCTTCCTTCCATCATTCCTGTCGGAGATGGCCGGGAAGTACGCTTTGTGCATACGGAAGATCTGATCATGTCGCAGCTTGCGAATATCTATCCGGATGCCCAGATCATTGAGGCGATGAAGATCACCGTCGCAAGAAGCGCCTATGTTGACGCGGATGATGAAGCGTTTGAGGAGATCAAGGACTACCGCAAGAAGATGCTCAGAGTCCTCAAGGAGAGAAGAAAGCAGAATGTCACGATGCTGGTATGTTCAAAGAAACCGAGCCAGCGTTTCGAAAAGATCCTGCTTTCCAATCTGAAGATTACAAAGCGCGAGCTGTTTGTATGCAATGTGCCGATGGATCTGAAATACGCGTTCTCGCTGCCAGGCATGCTGGATGAGGAGAGGAAGGAAAAGCTTCTGTATACACCGTATGTTCCGAAGCTTTCACCGGCACTGGATTATCATAAGAACCTGTTTGAGCAGATTCAGGAAAAGGATGTTCTGCTTTCCTATCCGTATGAATCGATGGAACCGTTCCTGCAGTTGTTAAAGGAAGCCGCATCCGACCCGGATGTCGTATCGATCAAGATCACGTTCTACCGTCTTGCCTCCCATGCAAGACTGGTGGAATATCTGTGCCTGGCTGCGGAGAACGGCAAGGAAGTGGACGTGCTGATTGAGCTGAAGGCAAGATTTGACGAACAGAACAACATTGACTATTCCGAGCGTCTGGAGGATGCCGGCTGCAACGTCATCTACGGCTTTGAGAAATACAAGGTACATTCCAAGATCTGCCTGATCACCAAGGTGAAGGATGAGGTCAATTCCCATGTTGTACTGGTATCCACCGGCAACTTCAATGAGAATACCGCAAAGCAGTATACCGACCTTTCCATCCTGACATCAGATCCGGGCATTACGGAAGACGCGATCAGCTTCTTCCAGAACATGGCTATCGGCAAGCTGGACGGCACATACCATTCCCTGCTTGTGGCGCCGGTTTCCCTGAAGACGACTGTCATGGACCTGATGGACCGTGAAATCGCCAAGGGAAAAGACGGATACATCTTCGCGAAGATCAACGCGATCACCGATGAGGAAATCATCGTCAAGCTGAAAGAGGCATCCTGTGCCGGCGTGAACGTGGAAATGATCGTCCGCGGCATCTCCTGCATCCTTCCTTCCGTTGAAGGAAAGACGGACAGGATCCGGATCCGTTCCGTTGTCGGAAGATACCTTGAACACAGCCGTATCTATATCTTCGGAAAGGGCGAAGAGGAGAAGATGTACATTGCTTCCGCTGACTTCATGACAAGAAACATGGAGCGCAGAGTTGAGATTGCCTGCCCGATCAATGATCCGGAAATCCGCAGGATGATCCATGCCTATGCGGATACGTATCTTGCGGACAACACCAAGGCAAGACTGCTTCACAGCAACGGCAGATATCACAAAATCAAGAGTGATGATGATCCGTTCTGTGCCCAGGACGCACTGATGGATTCCGCTGTCGGCAGTAATCAGACAATTGCCAGAAGTCCCCAGCGTCCTGCCACAAGCGCCTTCAAGACCAAATTCAAGAAAGAAAAGAAAAAGAAGAAAAAAGAGAAGAAAGAAAAATGAGACTGACAGTGAATCTGCCGGACGGCAGCACCATAGAAAAACAATATGATACTCCCGTAACACCGGAAGATCTGATCCGTGAGTACACATCCCATTGCCCGTATCAGATTCTTTCCTGCCGCATTGACAACCAGAACAGACGTCTGGATACGGCAATTGACGCAGACTGCACAGTGGATCTGCTCGATCTCAGGGATCCCTATGCGAACATGAGCTATCAGGCATCACTGACACTGCTGTATCTGAAGGCAGTTCGTGAAGAGCTTGGACCCAAGGCAAGAGTGACCATTGCCAACTCCCTTTCTAAGGGACTGTTTACCCAGATCCGTATCTCTTCCGTCACGGATGATATCGCCGTGCGCATTGAAAAGAGAATGCGTGATTATGTTGAACAGAATCTGCCGGTAACAGAAAAGAGAATCACTGCCGCGGAAGCGGTGGAATTCCTGCAGAAAGACGGCTCCGAGCATGAAAAGGCATTATTCAGGACAGCCTCGGAACTGACTGAAGCCAATCTCTGCGAGATGGATGGCGAAGAGTGCATCTTCTATGTGCATACGCTTCCATCCGCCGGATATATGGATCTCTTCAACATTCGCCGCTACAGAAACGGAATGCTGCTGCGATTCCCGCATCCATCCGATCCTTCCGTTGTTCCGGAATATGAGGAACAGCGGATGCTGTATGAAACATTCTCGGAAGAACTGCACTGGGAACAGCTGATGGGATGCACATTCGTATCCGATCTGAACCAGAAGGTTCTGAAGAATGATTTCCGTGAGCTGGTCATGCTGAGTGAAGCGCTTCATGAAAAGAAGGTGGCTGAGATTGCCCAGATGATCCATGATCAGAAAAAGAGAATCATCCTGATTGCCGGACCATCCTCTTCCGGCAAGACAAGCTTTGCCAAGCGCCTGTGCATCCAGCTGAGAGTCATCGGGCTTCGTCCGCTGTATCTTGGAACGGATGACTACTTTTTGGACAGAGCAGACATGGTTCCCGATGAAAACGGCAATCTGGACTTTGAAGGCCTGAGCGCTGTTGATATCGGACTGTTCACGGAACAGATGAATGCTCTGCTTGCCGGAAAGAAAGCGGACATTCCTGAATTCGACTTCATCACCGGATCCAAGATCTTCGGAAAGAGAATCATGTCGATTGATGAATCACAGCCGATCGTCATTGAAGGCATTCACGGACTGAATCCGAAACTGACGGAAGGCATTCCTGACGGACAGAAATTCCGCATTTATATCAGCCCGCTGACACAGCTGAATATCGACCAGCACCACCGCATCCCGACAACTGACGCGAGAATGCTCAGAAGACTTGTCAGAGACAGCCGCACCAGAGGCAGAAGCGCTGCCGTCACGATCAGCTCCTGGCCAAGCGTCAGGGCGGGAGAGGAAGTCAACATCTTCCCGTACAATTCCGAAGCAGACGTCTTCTTCAACAGCCAGTGCCTGTATGAGCTCGCTGTTCTCAAGAAATACGCGAAGCCGCTTCTTGAGGCAATCACTCCTGCCGAGAAGGAATATTCGGAAGCACAGCGAATGCTGCAGTTCCTGAAGTTCTTTGTCTCCATCGAAGATGATTCCGTCATTGCCAACAATTCCATCATCCGTGAATTCATCGGCGGCAGTATCCTTGTTGATTAGCTATGAACAAATGGACAAGAAAACGGATCCTGGATACATTCACGGATCTGGTGAGTGAGCATGGATATGAGAATGTCACCGTACAGATGATTCTTGAAAAAGCGGATGTCGGAAAGACGACATTCTACCGCTATTTCAGGGACAAGGCAGATCTGCTCTACGAACATTACAAGGATCTGTACGATGCCGCAATCGAGGATGAAAACTGCGTGGAACTGAAAGACCTGTTCTCACTGCTGTTCCGCAAGGTCAGGGAACATCCGGAAGAACTGTCGCTGTTTGATACGATCGGCTTTGATTCCTACCGGGAGTTCATCTATAAATACACCTGCGCAAGAGGCAGACAGATCATGGAGAAGGCATGGGGACGACCTCTGACGATGAAGGAGAACTTCCATGTGTCGTTCTTCTGCGGCGGAGGCGCGAAGATGCTGGAGGAATATGCCTGCGGCAGATACCGCGACATGACCCCGGAAGAGGCAGGAGCGGAAGCTGCTTCCATGATGCATGCCCAGTACGATGTCAAAATCATCAAATAAATGGAACGGATATCATAATCCGTTTCTTTTTTGAACACACTATGCATTGCGTTCCTTTTCTTCATGCGTCTGTTTGTTATCTTATGAATGTGTACAGGAGGTATTTCAAATGAAGGATAAGTACAGAATCATCATCTGGGGTTTCGGCCAGGTCGGAAAAAGCGCAATGCAGATCATCAACGCAAGAAAGTCTCTTGAACTCGCGGGTGTCTATGACGTCAATCCGGACAAAGCCGGAAAGGACGCCGGAGAAGTATTCGGACTGCCCAAGACAGGCATTCTTGTTTCGGATAATGAAGAAGAGGTTCTCGCAATCGACGCGGATATCGTTCTCTACTATCCTTCCACAAAATGGGATGCAGGCAAGCTTCCTTCCCCGACATCCGTCGGCGGCAATGTCGATGACATTGTGAAATTCCTGGAGCACGGCAAGAACTGCAGTTCCACACTGCCTGTGTATTTCTCGGAAAAGAATGCGCCGGAATATTTCAGGCGCATTGATGAAGCCGGAAAGAAACACGGAACGACATATGTACAGCAGGGAATCTTCCCGGGACTCTTCACACCGTATTTCTCATCCATCGCAGCGATGTTCTCAAGAAAGATCGATACTGCCATCGTATACGGAGGTGAGGATGATTCCGTCAACTCCGCACCGTGGATCGCTGTCTTCGGATACGGCAAAGACCCGAAGGAGATCTCACCGGAACGTCTTGCGGTCGTAAACAACATCATGTTCACATACTACGGACCGACCGTAATCGAAATGGCGGAAAGAGCCGGTCTTGAATATGACGAATACTGCTGTGAAGAGGAAACCATCATTTCGGAAGAAGAAGTGATCACACCATATGCCCATGTCACACCCGGTACTGTCGGTACTCATAAATTCACCATGTGCACGAAGAAGGACGGAAAGGAAGTTACAGGCTTTCACTTCATCCATAAGGCAAGCGCTGAAATCTTAAAGGATCTTCCTCTTGAAAAGTATATTGAGATCAAGGGTGAACCGGATATCACCGTACGTCTGGAAAACATCATCCCTGATGAAGATCCGTTCCTGACAAGCGCGGCGCCTTCCGTCAACCTGATTCCTTCCATCGTAGATGCTCCGGCAGGTTTCAGAAATGCTCTGGATATTCCCATGGGGTATCTTCCCCGTTAACATACGTAATCTTCCTTCCCGATTTCACCAACCCCCGGTGATTCAGGAACAAGGCGCCGTGATTGAACACGGCGTTTTGTTTTGGAAACAGTATGAAACAAATCCGCGCTCAGTCAATGATTCCGGAAGAAGTGATATGGGATTGCTGCGAAGGGCAGACGCAGACTGTTAATATGAAATACTGAAAAAGTAGATATATGAAAGTAAAGTGATATAATAAGCCATGAAGAAAAAGGAGGTAATGGCAACTGATGTTTTTCTTCAAACCTTCAGTCTGTGACTTGCTGAGATCGGTCACAGAACCATTGTCAGGAAGAGGACCTGGGAACTTCAGCTATCAGCCGGAAACAAATCCGCTGATTTCATTTACAGCGATTCCCGAAAAACTGCTATGCAGTGTAACTGTTGTCTTTCTGCTTGCGGGCTGCAGCAGTAAACCGTCAGAAATAAAAGAGACAGGAATGTACGGATCTCCTGAAGCCGGTAAAGTTTA
>ONSK01000228.1 GCA_900320455.1 uncultured Erysipelotrichaceae bacterium
AATCGAAACCGCTTTTGTCTTGCAGTGAACGTCAATGCCTCTTTTCTTAAAGACCATGGCAAGGCTTCTTCCCGCCTCGGAGTCCATACCGGGAAGAAGATTATCCAATGCTTCAATGACGGTCACCTTTGTACCGAAGGCTTCATAAATCCCTGCGATCTCACAGCCGATGACACCGCCGCCGATGATGATCAGATCTTCCATCTGCGGCAGATCCCGCAGAATATCATCACTGGTGATCACCCCTTCGCATTCGATTCCGCTGATCGGAATCATTGCCGGCTCGCTGCCTGTGCAGAGCAGGATGTTTTCTGTTTCCAGCAGTTCTTCACCAGCGCGCACGGTATGCGCATCTTTCATCGTGGCTTTCGCATGAATCACATCGATTTTCCCTGCTTTCAGCATCTTCTCAATGCCGCCGCGCAGCTGGAGAATGATATTCTCTTTCTTCGCGTTGAGCCCTTCATAGTCCACTGCCGTATCAGCGCACTTCAGATCCGGGGTATCACCCTTCACCGTCCGGTACAGATCGGCAGTATGCACGAGCGTTTTGGTCGGAATGCATCCGCGGTTCAGACATGTTCCGCCAAGATCCCGTTTTTCGATCAGGCATGTTTTCAGGCCGTTTCCGGCAGCTTCAAACGCTGCGGTATATCCGGCAGGCCCGCCGCCGATAATGATCAGATCATATTTCATAGCACTGGCTCCTGTGTCAGCCAGAGAATCAGATCTCCGGTGACTTCTGTCTGTTTCTGTTTCTCTAATGCCCGGATCAGGGAACGATTGTCTGCCTGACAGCCTTTCAGGCATGCGGCTGCCTGTTCAATCTGTTCCGTATCCATCGCGTCTGTCCAGATCACGGCATCCTGAATCATGCCGTTTTCTGCCTGCAGGGAAAGCGTGACCGTTCCCCATGGGAAACGGTGACTGACTTCTGCGGTAAAGGCGGAATTGCGATTGTAAATCCATTCCCGGCTGCCGTAGATTCTGCGGTATGATTCGATTGCTTCGGCATCCGGAAATGCCATCGGTTCCCGTGAACATCCGTAGATTTCCTCGCAGCTTTCGATCAGCGCTTCCATCATCTGCGCAATCGTCAGTGAAGGAAGCAGTTCGCTCAGGTTCCTCACCCGGCTGCGGGCGGAATCCACGCTGTTGGCTTTCAGCTTCAGCGGATCCGGTCTGAGATATAGAGGTATCCGGGAAAGGTCGCTGTGAATCAGCAGGGTTCCGTGATGAACGCTTCTGCCCTTGTGATGGCTGTAGGCATGTCCGGAGAACTTCCTGCCTTCTGCCAGCAGATCATTTCTGCCGGTCTTTTCCGCTTTGATTCCAAACGTTTCCAGAGCATGCAGGATGACGGCTGTCTGTTTTTCTTCGTCGTAGTCCGCATCACGCGCAATGAAGGTGAAATTCAGATTCCCCAGATCATGAAATACAGCACCGCCGCCGGAAGGACGGCGCACAGCTGTGATACCGTCCTGTTCCATGCGGCCGATGCTGCATTCTTTCCAGATATTCTGATTTTTTCCGATCACGACTGTATCGGCATTCTGCCAAAGATACAGGATGATTTCATCACTTCCGACAGAATCCGCAAGGGCGGATTCCAGGGAAAGATTCATGACCGGATCATTTCCTTCTGCGCGGATGACCTTAAGATGCCTGATCATCGAAGTGATGACGCAGCACAGGATGACGCGCTGCCGTCACTTCATCAGGTCTTGAAATCGGTGAATGATGCGGTGTGTCATGCATCTGTTCCGGATTTTCCTTCGCTTCACGCATGACTTTGAGGAATGCCTCAGCCGCCTGATCCAGCGTCTCTTTGGATTCCGTTTCGGTCGGTTCCACCATCAGCGCCTCATGCACATTCAGCGGGAAGTACATTGTCGGAGGATGAATGCCCTCATCCTGGAGCGCTTTGGCAATATCCATGGCGCTGACGCCGTTTTCCTTCTTCAGCTCTTCGAGCGTCAGTACGAATTCGTGCATGCAGACACCCTTGTTCACGGTGTCGTAAACACCTTCCAGCTTATGCTTGAGATAGTTGGCGTTCAGCACTGCGTTGTGTGCGACTTCCGGTACGCCTTCCTTACCGAGCATGATCAGATAGGTCAGTGCTTTTACAACAACCAGGAAGTTGCCGTGGAAGCTCCTGATGGAACCGATGCTTCTTTCATCGCGTTCTTCAAAAGCATAGGCGCCGTCTTTTTCAATCACTCTTTCACCGGGGAGATACGGTTCCAGGAAGGATTTGCATCCGACAGGACCGCTTCCCGGACCGCCGCCGCCATGCGGAGCGGAGAATGATTTATGAAGGTTCAGATGGATACAGTCAAAACCTGTGTCACCGGGTCTTACAACACCCATGACGGCATTCAGATTGGCGCCGTCATAGTAACAGAGTCCGCCTGCCTCATGAACGATCTTCGTGATTTCCTTGATGTTTTTATCAAAGATGCCGAGGGTATTCGGATTTGTCAGCATCAGTCCTGCCGTATCCTCTCCCACAGCTTCTCTGAGCTTTTCGAGATCAACGCATCCATCTTCCGCAGACGGAATGTTGATGACGGTAAAGCCGCACATTGCCGAGCTTGCCGGATTGGTTCCGTGGGCGGAATCCGGAACGATGATCTTGTTTCTTTCCGGATGTCCGTTCAGCTCATGGTACCGCTTGATTAACATCAGTCCGGTCATTTCACCATGTGCTCCGGCTGCCGGCTGGAATGTCATCGCATCCATACCGGTGATCTCGCATAGATACGTTTCAGCGAGATGCAGAACCTCCAGACAGCTGTCCGCATGGTCCTGCAATGGATGAATCTGCGCAAAGCCGGGCAGTGAGGCTGTTTCCTCATTGATCTTCGGATTGTATTTCATTGTGCAGGAGCCAAGCGGATAGAATCCGTCATTGACGCCGAATGTCTGTTTCGCAAGCTCTGTATAGTGCCTGCTGATATCTGTTTCAGAAAGCTCAGGCAGATGCAGCGCTTCTTCACGCTGTTCAGCCGGTGTCACCTCAGGCACATCGCATGCCGGAAGGATCGTGCAGTGTCTTCCGGATACACTTCTTTCAAACAATGTCTTCATTTTGCGGCCTCCTCTGCGAGAAGTTCGATTTCTTCCCTGCTGTTGGCTTCCGTCACGCACCAGAGAATTCCTCCCTCAACCGGCAGTCCGCCGAGGATTCCCTTTTCATCCAGTCTTGCAAGAAGTCCTTCAGGATCATCGCATTCCGTGATGAATTCGTTGAAGAAGTCAGCGCTGTATTTTCTGCGCAGTCCCGCTTCTTCCAGCTTTGACGCCAGATAGTGGGCCTTTGAATAGCACTGACGCGCTGCTTCTTTCATGCCTTCCGGTCCCATGGCCGCAAGGTATACGGAAGCACGCAGTGCGCAGAGCGCTTCATTCGAGCAGATATTCGAAGATGCCTTTTCACGGCGGATATGCTGTTCACGTGCCTGCAGTGTCAGGACGAATGCTCTTCTGCCTTCACTGTCTTTTGTTTCGCCGACAATTCTGCCGGGAAGCTTTCTCATCATCTTTGATGTGGCTGCCATGAATCCGAGATACGGTCCGCCGAACGAGAGTTCCATACCTAACGGCTGTCCTTCGCCGACGGCGATATCCGCGCCGCATTCCTTCGGACACGGCAGCAGACACATCGCAAACGGATCCATGCCGAGAATCATCATCGAGCCGTTGGCGTGCGCTTTGTCGGCTGCCGCCTTCGCGTCTTCAATCGCGCCGTAGAAATTCGGCTGCTGAAGATATACGCAGGATGCTTCGGGATCGGTGATGGCGCTGATATCCGTTCTGCCGTCTTTCAGCGGCAGTTCGATCACTTCATCACCTGCCGCCCAGCAGTAGGTCCTGATGACTTTCATCGTATCGGGATGAACGCCTTTAGATACATACACTTTCTTTTTCTTCGGTGTTCTGCACATAGACACGGCTTCGGCTGCCGCTGTCGCTCCGTCATATACAGAGGCGTTGGCGACATCCATGCCGGTCAGTTCGCAGATCATCGTCTGATATTCAAAGATGGACTGCAGCACACCCTGGGAAATCTCCGC
>ONSK01000227.1 GCA_900320455.1 uncultured Erysipelotrichaceae bacterium
GATGTACCGATCAGATACAGGTCTTCGCCTTCGATCTTGTACATCATATTCTGCATTTCCGAAAAGCTCATAACACCGTTAACAACACTTCCATGGATCATGAACGGCGGAATGAAGTATTCAAAGCCTCTGTTGATCATGAAATCTCTCGCGTAAGAAAGAATCGATGAATGAAGTCTTGCGATATCGCCTTTCAGATAGTAGAAACCGTTTCCGGATGTTCTGCCTGCGCTGTCGAGATCAATGCCGTCAAGTGATTCAATAATGTCTGTGTGATAAGGAATTTCATACTCCGGAACGAACGGATCACCGTATTTCTGGATTTCTACGTTTTCGGAATCATCTTTTCCAATCGGAACAGAAGGATCAATGATATTCGGAATGATCATCATTCTGTTTTTGATTTCTTCGGAATATTCTGCTTCCTTGACTTCCAGATCCTGCAGTTCCTGGTCAAACTCCTTAACCTTTGCCTTGGCTGCTTCTGCCTCGTCTTTCTTGCCTTCTCTCATCAGAAGTCCGATCTGCTTGGAGATACGGTTTCTTTCCGCACGCAGATCATCGCCGCGCTGTTTTGCGGCACGATTTGCTTTGTCCAGCTCAATTACTTCATCAACGAGTACGAGCTTTTCATCCTGAAACTTCTTTTTGATATTTTCTTTGACAACTTCAGGATTCTCACGGATTAATTTAATGTCTATCATATGTCCTCCTATATAATAAAAACACCATCCCAAAGGGACGATGTCAAGCCGCGGTGCCACCCTTCTTGCGTATATCATATGTTTCACGTGAAACATTGATACAGCCTCTTCATTTGCGGATAACGGACGCAGCCGGAAATGGTTGGTTTCACTCGGGGATGGATTCATCAGAGCATGTGACAGTTTCCATCAGCCACTGTCTTTCTGGAACTACATGCATACAAATTACTGGTTCCCTTCTTCGTTTTACTTAAAATATTCTACTTACTGAGAAATATATTTGTCAAGATATGAAATTAATGTTAATATAGTTGCTGTAAACTACTATTTGTAATGAGAGACAATGGAGATTATTAAATGCCAAGAAAATCACAATACAAACACAAATTAAACTACAACAACGAGTACAACAGAACGAACTACAGATCTTTTTCTATCCGCTTTAACAACAAGTCTGAAGCTGATTTGATTCAGTGGCTTGAAAGCAAGGAAGGAATCAAAGCCTACATCATTAAATTGATTGAAGAAGATATGAAAAAGGAACAGAACAAAGCAGAATAACTATTCTGCATTATTCTAATAGTGCTCTGACCGAAGGAAACTTCGGTTTTTTTATTACCACATATATAAATGAAAAGATGGCTTTCACCATCTTGTTCACTGGTTATTCTGTTTCTTCAGCGGGTTCTTCTTCATCCGGCTGCAGTATTGCGACTGTGGAGACTTTCTGATCATCTCTGACATTGATGACACGCACACCCATGGAATTTCTTCCGTATACAGATACCTGTTTCAGGGAGATGCGGATCGTAATGCCGGCATTTGTCATAATCATGCAGTCTTCATCGCCGTTGACAGCTTTCATGCATACAAGATCACCGGTCTTGTCTGTGACTCTGACAGTCTTGACACCCTTGGCACCTCTGCCGGAGATACGGTAATCATCCAGTTCGGATTTCTTTCCGTATCCGTTCTCGGTAACTGTGAAGATGTATCTGCCTTCTTCGCTGGCTGCCATACCGACAACGTATCCGCCGTCGGTATTGAATCCCTTGACGCCTCTGGCTGTTCTGCTCATCGGACGTACATTTTCTTCCTTGAATCTCACAGCCTTGCCGTTGGATCCGGCAATGATGATTTCTTCTTCACCGTTTGTGCCCTTGATGAATGCGAGTTCATCGTTGTCATTCAGTTTAATGGCAATCTTGCCGTTGCGGTTGATGTTCTCGAATTCTTCAATCGGTGTTCTCTTGATAATACCGTTTCTTGTGACAAAGAACAGGTATTTCTTTGTGTCATCCTTGGAATACGGTACAAGTGCCTTGACTTTCTCTGTTCTTGTGATCTGAAGGAGATTGATGATCGGAATTCCCTTGCTTGTACGTGAGAATGCCGGTACATTGTATCCCTTGATGCGGAATACTTTTCCGCTGTCGGTGAATACAAGCAGATAGTCATGTGTCGACATGTTGACGAACTGGTCAATCACGTCGTTTTCATTCAGATCCATGCCCTTGATGCCGACACCGCCTCTGTTCTGCACACGGTAGTTGTCAGTTGTCATACGCTTGACATAGCCGTTGGCAGACAGGCTGATAATGACATTTTCAACCGGGATAAGATCTTCATCTTCCATATCCGCAGGTGCGTCTATGATTTCACTGAGTCTCGGATTGCCGTACTTTTCCTTGATTTCCAGCAGTTCTTCACGGATGATTTCCAGCACTCTGCCGTGGTTTCCGAGAATATCCTGGTAATCCGCGATCTTTGCGAGCAGATCTTTGTATTCGAACTCAATGCGTTCTCTTTCCAGTCCTGTCAGTCTTCTGAACTGCATGTCAAGGATTGCCTTGGCCTGGATTTCATCCAGTCCGAAGTTTTCCATCAGTCTTGTCATTGCCTCGTTGCTGTCACGGGAGGAACGGATCGTATGAATGACCGCATCGAGGTTGTCTACCGCGATACGCAGTCCTTCGAGGATATGCGCTCTTTCCTGTGCCTTGCGCAGATCATACTGTGTTCTGCGTACGATGACTTCATCCTGATGGGCAATATAGCCTTTGATCAGGTCCATCATGCCCGCAAGACGGGGAACGTTATTGAAGAGAACGACGTTGTTGACGCCGAAATTGGACTGCAGCGGTGAAAGCTTGTACAGCTGGTTCAGAATGACTTCCGGCTGGACGTCTTTGCGCAGTTCCATGACAACACGGACACCGTCCATGTTGGATTCATCACGCAGGTCTGTGATGCCTTCAATGACCTTGTCTCTGGCAAGTGCCGCGATCTTTTCAACGAGACCTGCCTTGTTTACCATATACGGCAGTTCATACGCAACAATGCGTGATTTGCCGTTGGGCATCTGCTCGATCTTTGTCTTCGCGCGCATGACAATCGTTCCGCGTCCTGTCTCAAACGCGTTGCGGATGCCTGTTCTGCCGAGAATATAGCCACCGGTCGGGAAGTCCGGACCTTTGATGTACTGCATCAGTTCTGTCACGGTGATTTCCGGGTTGTCCATGACAGCGATAATGCCATCGATGGTTTCACCAAGGTTGTGCGGTGCAACGTTGGTTGCCATACCTACCGCGATACCGGTGGATCCGTTGACAAGCAGGTTCGGGAAACGGGCTGGCAGTACGGAAGGTTCTTCTTCCTCACCGTCATAGTTCGGAACCATATCGACGGTTTCCTTGTCCAGATCTCTCAGCATTTCCACTGCGATCTTGGACATTCTTGCCTCGGTATAACGCATCGCCGCAGCACCGTCGCCGTCCATTGATCCGAAGTTGCCGTGTCCGTCAACAAGCACTTCTCTCATATTCCACGGCTGGGCCATGTAAACAAGAGCACCGTAGATGGAGCTGTCACCGTGCGGGTGATATTTACCCATGGTATCGCCGACGATACGCGCGCACTTTCTGTATGCCTTGTCAGGGCCGTTATTCATCTCATTCATCGCGTAGAGAATACGTCTCTGTACAGGCTTCATGCCGTCGCGTACATCAGGAAGCGCACGGGATACGATTACTGACATGGAATAGTCAATGAAGTCACGCTTCATTTCATCTGTCAGGTTTTCTTCTGTGATATTTCCGGGATCAAACTTTGATTCATCAAATTCCATAAAATCATCTAATGCCATCTGTTCTCACCCCCTTAAATATCCAGTGTAGCGAACTTCGCGTGTTCCATGATGAAGTTCTTGCGAGGTTCTACCTCTTCTCCCATCATGATGGAGAAATACTGGTCCGCTCTTTCCGCGTCATCAATACTGACTCTGATCAGTGTTCTGTTCTTCGGGTCCATTGTTGTTTCCCAGAGCTGTTCCGGGTTCATTTCACCAAGACCTTTGTATCTCTGAATGCTGAGTCTGCCGCCGAGTTCTTCTCTCAGACGGTCCATCTGCGGTTCTGTATAGGCATATCTGACCGTAATGCCTTTCTGTACCTTGTACAGAGGCGGCTGGGCGATATATACATGTCCCTGTTCAATAATCGGCTTCAGATATCTGTAGAAGAATGTCAGAAGCAGAATACGGATATGGGAACCGTCGACATCGGCATCGGTCATGATGACAATCTTGTTGTAACGGAGCTTGGATGTATCGATTTCATCCATGAAGCCGCAGCCGAATGCTGTGATCATGGAACGGATTTCAGCGTTTTCAAAGACTCTGTGCTGTCTTGCCTTCTCAACGTTCAGGATCTTGCCTCTCAGAGGCAGAATTGCCTGGTAGTGAGAATCTCTTCCCTGCTTGGCACTGCCGCCGGCGGAGTCACCCTCGACGATGTAGATTTCGCAGATGCTTGAGTCTTTGGAGGAACAGTCGGAGAGTTTGCCAGGCAGGGAGCTGATTTCAAGAGCACTCTTTCTTCTTGTCAGTTCTCTTGCCTTCTTAGCAGCCATACGGGCCTGTGAGGCAAGCGTTGCCTTTTCCATGATGGCTTTGGCTTCATCAGGATTTTCCATCAGGAAGCGTTCCAGCTGCGTGCCGAAAATATCAGAAACGATCTTTCTGACTTCCGTATTGCCAAGCTTTGTTTTTGTCTGTCCTTCGTACTGGGGATCCGGATGCTTGACAGAGATGACGGCTGTAATGCCTTCCTTACAGTCATCTGAAGTCAGATTGTCATCCTTTTCCTTCAGGAAATTGTTGTCTCTTGCGTATTTGTTGATGACACGGTTGAGAGCCATGCGGAAACCTTCTTCATGGGTTCCGCCTTCCACGGTATTGATATTGTTGCAGAAAGTATAAACATTCGGATTGTATCCGTCGTTATACTGGCAGGCAACTTCCACCTGGATGCCTTTTTCATGTCCTTCACTGTAGATGATTTCCTGATGAACAGCTGTTCTGTTCTTATTCAGGTAAGCGACATATTCACGCAGACCGCCTTCAAACATGTATTCATAATGTCTCTTTCCCTCTTCCTGGCGGAGATCATTGAATACCATGCGGATTCCTTTGTTCAGGAAAGCCAGCTGGCGCAGTCTGTTGCGCAGCGTATCAAAGTCATAGACTGTTGTTTCCGTGAAGATCGTCGGGTCAGCTTTGAAGCGTACCTGGGAGCCATGCTTTTCCTTGTCGCATTTACCGATGACTTTCATCGGAGCGACTGCATGACCGCCGTTTTCAAAGCGTACGAAGTAGATTTCACCATTGTGGAAGACTCTGACTTCCAGCCATTCGGAAAGCGCGTTGACGACTGATGCACCGACACCGTGCAGACCGCCTGATACCTTGTAGGCACCGCCGCCGAATTTACCGCCGGCATGAAGAACAGTAAAGATCGTTTCAATCGTTGATTTTCCTGTCTTCTCATTGATGCCGGTAGGCATGCCTCGTCCGTCATCTTCAACAGTGATGATGTTTTCCTCATCAACTGTGACAGTTACGGTTGTCGCATATCCTGCCATGGCTTCGTCGATTCCGTTATCAACGATTTCCCATACCAGGTGATGCAGACCTTTTCCGGATGTGGAAGCAATGTACATGCCGGGACGCTTTCTGACGGCTTCCAGTCCATCGAGAACCTGGATATCCGAGTCATTATACGTATGATCAACCTTTGTATCCAGAAGCTCGCCGAGAACCGCTTCAGACTCTTCTTCCATCATTTCTTTTTCTTCGCTCATTCAGTACCTCCCGTCAGCTCAATTCTTCCGTCATGAATCATAAATATCGTCATATCTTCTTTTCTGATAAAAGAAGGTATTTCTGTCACTGTAATCAGACACTGATAGCCTGTGCTGATCATCTGTATCAGTTTTTTCTGCCGGATCATATCCAGTTCTGAAAGAACATCATCCAGCAGTAATACAGGCTTCTTTCCTGTCTTGTGTTCAATGTAATCCGCAAGGGACAGCTTGAATGCCAGCATGACCATCCGCTTCTGTCCCTGAGAAGCCGTAAAGATCACATTGGAACCGTTCAGTTCAAACTGCAGATCTTCCCGGTGTATACCGGCGGATGTCATTCTGTGCTCAAGATCTTTTTCCCGGCAGGATCTGTGCATTTCCAGGATGTTTTCAAACGTGCACTCTTCTTCTTTGATGCAGCACTGGTATTTCAATGCGGCATCCAGATCACTGCCGGAGAGCTTTCTGTATACCGTTTTCATCCGGTCGCTGATGAAGCTGATGAACTCTCTTCTGGAAGAAATGATTGTTTCTTCGCACTGTGCCATCTCTTCATCATACGTATCCAGGAAGCGGGAATCCGGTCTTTCTGTCTTGAGAAGAATATTGCGTTCCTTGAGAACATTCTGGTATCTGTTCAATGCGTACAGATACTTCTGGGATATCTTTGTGATTTCCTGGTTCAGGATCCTTCTTCTTTCACGCGGCTGATCATTGAATACGTACAGATCATCCGGCGCGAAGAGTACAACATTGAGGATGCCGATGAAATCACTGCTTCTGGTGACAGGATTGCCCTGCACGCTGAGCGTTTTTCCCTGGGGATGAATCACAGCCCGCAGATCTTTCTTCATGCCGTCTGTCTCAATTGTGCAGCTGACAGCCGCAAACTCTTCTCCTTCCCTGATCAGCTTCTTCTCATTGGAGATTCTGTGTGATCTGGTAAGGGAGATATAGATCAGACTTTCAAGAAGATTGGTCTTTCCCTGGGCATTCTGTCCGGCAATCACGTTCAGCCCTTCAGAGGGACTGATCGAAAGCTTCTCGTAATTCCGGAAGTTGCGGAGTCTGATATCTCTGATGATCATTTGGATATCACATACATCTTTCCGCTGACTCTGATGACATCTCCCGGATACAGTTTTCTGCCTCTTCTGTTTTCTTTTTCTCCATTCACAAATATTTCCGTTTCCTTGACCAGAATCTTGGCTTCACCGCCGGTCTGGGCGATTCCGGAAAGCTTCATGAACTGCTGCAGTGTAATGTATTCCGTAGTAATCTTTATCATGCGCAGACGCTCCGTTTAAAGGCAAAAAAACGCCTAAATTATTATACCATAAAAAGCACCGGAAATCCCTTTGTACAGGGGCTTTTTCGGTGCTTTCAATGCCTGTTTTCAAGCCTTTTCTGATCAGTTGTATGTCTTAACCGGAAGCACCAGCTGAAGGACGGAATCATCGCCTTCAGAGAAGATGACAAACGGTTTCATTTCTCCAGTAAATCCGATTTTGAGCTGCGGTCCTTTCAGGCTTCTTGCGGCTTCAATGACATAGGAACCGGAGAAGGAAATATCGAGGTCATCACCTTCAAACTGAGCAGCCAGTGTTTCTCTGGATTCACCGATTTCCTGGCTCTTGTTTGAGAGGATCACTTCATCTCTGGAGCACTGCAGTCTGACGATTGCCATGTTCTCCGTCTTGATGAATGTCGTACGGTCAATGGCACTGATCAGATCACTTCTGGAGATATTCATCGTATACAGGAATTCCTTCGGAATCAGTCTGTCTGTTTCCGGGAATGCGCCGTCAAGAAGCTTTGTCTGGATAATTGTATCCTCGTTGATGAACTGCGCCTTTCTGGCGTCCATATAGAGCTCTACAGAGCTGTCGCTGTTCTGAAGAACAGAACTCTTGACTTCATTGAGTCCCTTTGCCGGAATCGTGACATTGAAGCTTGCGTCAGATTCAAACGGAATGACTTTTCTGGCAAGACGGAATGAGTCAGTGCCGGTGCAGACGAGCTTGCCGTCATTGAAGCGGAAGTTGACACCTGTCAGAACCGGTCTTGTTTCCTTGATGGAAGCTGCGAAAGCAGTCTGTTCAATGATTTCCTGCAGAACGGATACAGGAAGATTGATGAATGATTCCGGTTTGGAGAAGTTGATGTTCGGATAATCCATCGGATTCATACCGTTGATTTTGAATACAGCAGAGCTTCCTGAGAACTTTGTCAGTGCTCCGTCAATGATTTCTACATTGATATATTCATTGTCAATCTTTCTGACAATCTCAAGAAGGTATCTGGATTCAATCAGAATGGATCCTTCTTCTATAATATTCAGCATGTTTTTTTCATCTTTGACGATTTTCTTCCGGATGGAAATATCCGCGTCACTGCCGGTGATCACCAGGCTGTCATTCTCAGCGTTGATCAGAAGTCCTCTGAGCTGCGGCTGAGGTGAATTCGGTGAAATGGCATGTGATACGATCTGAAGCGCATTGTAGAAAATCGTCTTATTGATAGTGAAGTTCATAGCTGGGTCTCCTTTTATATATATGTATTTCTTATTAGTTTATTCTTATTAAGGCTGTGGAAATTGTGGAAAACTCCGTAAAATGCCCTTAATATGCACATATTTTAGCATTTTCATATGTTGACATAAAGTTGATAACTTTGTGGAAAATCAGGTGATGAGCTGTTTTTCGATATCCGAAACAGCTTCAGCGAAGACATGATCCTTCTTGATCTGTTCCTCAACTTTTGTACAGGCGCTGATCACAGTGGAGTGATCTCTGCCTCCGAATTCATCTCCGATCTTGATATAAGACAGATCAAGCAGCTTCCGGCACAGATATATTGATATATGTCTGGCATTGGAAATGTTTTTTGTTCTGGTCTTGGAAGTGATCTGCTGTCTTGTCAGTCCGTAATAGTCAGCGACACACTTGATGATCTTCTTCGGTGAAAGACCTGTCTTGTCAGAGACAACTGCCTGGTTCTTCAAAGCGTTCATGACAGTTTCAAAGCGGATGACATTGCCGTCCGGCTGGAACTGGATGGCATAGAAGAGAACACGGTTCCAGGCACCTTCCAGATCTCTGACGTTGCCTGAGAAATTCGATGCGATGTAGTTCAGTCCCTGTTCTTCGACTTCATCAATGCCGTATCCGTTCTGCTTGATCTTCATCTGCAGGATGGCAAGAGAGGTTTCAAATTCAGGAGAATCGATACCAACGGACAGACCGCCTGAGAAACGGCTGATCAGCCTGTCTTCCAGGCCTTTGATTTCCTTCGGCTGCCTGTCTGAGGCAAGACAGACCTGTTTTTTGTTGTTTACCAGCTCATTGAAGATCGTAAAGAATACTTCGTGAGACTTCTCTTTGCCGGCAAGGAACTGAATATCATCCACCAGAAGCAGATCAATGCTGTACATGAAGCGCTTGAAGGCATCAATCTTGTTATCCTTGATTGCATTGACGACTGTCTCAACGAATTTCAGAGACTCTGTATAATAGACTTTCTTTGTCGGATCATTCTTTAATACATAGTTTCCGATTGCCATCAGAAGATGTGTCTTTCCAAGTCCGGAATTGCCGTAAATAAACAGAGGATTGAAGAATTTGCCGGGATTCAGCGCGCATGCCAGGGCAGCCGCGTGGCTCTCTCTGTTGCAGTCACCGACGACAAAGTTCTCAAAGGTTCTGTCTTTCTGAATGATCATTGACTGGAAATCAGTCTCATCATAATCAATGACTTCCTCAGTGCTGATCTTTTCAGCTCGTTCCGGCAGTTCATTCTTTGTGAATACTTCAATAACAAAATGTCCGTTCTGGTTCAGGACATCATTAAAACATGAAGAAAGCATCTCAGACTGACTCTGGATGATCTGCTTGTAGATTGAATTCGGCGCCAGAATAAATGCTTTTTCTTCTGTCAGCTCATACAATTCACTCGTCTGATAGAAATTCTGGATAATCTGAGGCTCCAGAAAAGCATTTGCCAGCATATAATCAAGTACCTTGTTCCAGACTTCGTTCAGGTACTGGCTTTTGTTGTAACTCATAAAACGGATACTCCTGACTCTTTTTATACTTATGCAAAGATAATTCTAAACACCTGAAAATGAGATTTCCACATGTAAATTGTTGAAAAAAATTTTATCCACAATCATATATATTTAAAAACATCAGTATTTATACGTACTTTTCTGATTTTTCCACACTTTTCCACAAAATTAAAATGTTGATAATATGTGGATAAACAATCCACACTGTGGAAAAACTGGAATATTGTGGAAAATAGATGGCTGTCAGGAAATAAACAACAATTGTCAACATATCAAAAAAGCCTTTAAATAAAGGCTTTTTTAACTCTTTCCACAGTTTTCCACAATTGTGGAAAACTGGTTTTGTGGACGTGTTGATACCATGTGGAAAACAGTGTGAAAATATAATATGTTAACAAGTGAAATCATCTTTATTATCAACAGTATGCATGTTTTTTCTCCATACATACCGCAGCATTTGTATGAATGTTGAATGATTTCAAAAATAACACATATGCATGCTAAAAATCACATATAACAATAATTATAACCAAAATGTTATGTTGTCCGTCGAACGTATAGAACATGATGTCCAGGCAGTAATCAGATGCTTTCAGTTTGATAATAAGTGAGAAAAAAATATCGTCCCTGCCATTTTGTTTCCTGCTCTGTATTTGTATTGGGGAAAACATCTGCACTTCAGGCTTTCTGGCGGAGACTTTATTTTTTGTCATCTTTCAATACCCCGGATCATCTGGGGACTTTTAATTCAAAAGTATCCTCTTTCTGGGATACTTACAATTCCATATTGTGTGAGATAATGTATGTGTCTCTGTCATTACGTTCCCCTGTTCTGTATCTGCAGTTGGCGGACCGCATTTACATTACAGGCTCCGCTGGCAGAGACTCATCGGTTAACCTTCTTTGAACCTCCGGACGATCAGGAGGTTTTCTTTTACAAAAAAAGACAGATTCGCGATCTGTCTTTCATTTAAATCATTCAGCTTCTTCCGTATCCGTGACGTAGCGGATGCATACGTGTCTGTTGCCGGCTTCTCCTTCGGACTCTGTACGGATGTTATGCCATTCGTTCAGAACCTTGTGGATGACTTTTCTTTCATCATTCGGCATCGGATCCAGCTCAGCGTCAACGTGTGATCTCTGTACCTGCTTGGCAATTCTCTTTGCCATGGAACGGAGCTTTGCGTAACGCTCTTCCTTGTAGTGGTTGATATCGATCAGAACATCGATTCTCTTCTTGAATTCAGAATTGATGGCTGCTCTGACAACTGTGTTGAACGCTGCGAGTGTCTTTCCCATCTTGCCGATGAGGACTGCGTTGTTGTCAGCGTTGAGATTGACAACGAAGCTGTCACTTCTCTCTTCAATGGCAACTTCGATATCCTGGTCAATACCGGTGAAGAAGTTTCCGAGGTAATCAAAGATGAATTCCTTGACGTCATCCATATTGAATACGTCAGCTGTGACGGAATTACCGATTCCGAGAATTCCCTTCTTTTCTTCTGTGACAGTGTAGTTCAGTTCTTCAACTGTGCATCCTTTATCTTCAGCAGCTTTCTGCAGAAGTTCTTCAAGTGTTTTCGCTGTATACTGTGTCATCTGCGTGTTCCTTTCTCTGCATTTTTCTTATCAATGATCTGCTGAACAACAAATGTCTTGATAATGTTGACAACGGAGTTGATTGCCCAGTAGAGGGACATCGCTGCAGGCCACATAATACCGATACCGCAGATCATGACGAGCATGTAATACTGCATGAACTGACCCTGTTTGCTAGGTTCTTCCGGTTTGCGGTGATGCTTTGCGGCTTCCGCTTCAGCTCTCTTCTTCTGGAGCCACTGCGGCAGGCTCATGGACAGGAACTGGCAGACGCCCATGAAGACGAACAGCAGGATGTAAGGAAGACCTGATGTATCTCCGCTCATCAGTGACTGGAATGCCTGCAGAGGTGTATTCTGGAGATTCATTCCAAGGAAGGAACCTGTCTGTACTGCTTCAGATCTCTGAACGGCATAGAACATTGCCATCATAATCGGCAGCTGCAGGAATGTAATCAGAATCATGGAAGCAGGATTGATGTCATACTTCTTGTAGAGAGCCTGCATTTCCGCAGCCTGACGCATCTTGGAGGCATCATCATCTCTGCCTTCATACTTGCGCTGGATCTTGTTCAGTTCCGGCTGAATCAGCTGCATCTGCTGGGACTGGATATTGGATTTGATTGTCAGGGCAACGACGATACCGTTGACAAGCAGTGTGATCAGGGCGATAGCGCCGCCGACGGAAATGACCGGTGAGAGCCAGTTGATCAGTTTGGAAAGCGGGAATACGAGAATCGCGCTGAACCAGTTTTCTGATGACATGACGTCGCCGAATGTTGTTTCGTTTGTGATCAGGATAATGTTTCCTGCTTCATCTCTCGGAATCGAACAGCCTGTAAGTGTGGATACCGCAAGCAGCAGTACAATCACCGTAAGAATCTTTTTTGTACGAGGGGTAAGCTTCATATCTTCTCCTTATAAATATAGCTACTACATTGTAGCTTTTAAGAACAGTTTTTCCAAGATATTTTTATTATCCGCAAAAGAGCTGTTTTTGTAGGAATGCCGGACGATCAGAACTGCATCATACGGGAATGTTTCAAAGCTGATCAGATCCTGGCACATCATTCTGACCTGTCGCTTGATTTTATTGCGGACAACAGCATTTCCGATCTTTTTTGAAAGAGAGATTCCGATTCTTGCCTGTTCCTGTTTCTTTTCGGCATAGTACATGACAAAAGAGGCAGATGTTTTCTTTCTGCCTTTCTTGATCAGAACCTGAAACTCTTCATTTTTACGTACTCTGTTGACCTTCTTCATAAGTTTAAAAAAGTCACCTGTCGGTGACTCTTAAGCAGATAAGACCTTTCTGCCCTTGGCGCGGCGTCTTGCCAGGACCTTGCGGCCACCGACTGTAGCCATGCGGGCTCTGAAGCCATGAGTAGCCTTATGTTTCTTCTTGCTCGGCTGGTATGTTCTCTTCATTTCATGCCACCTCCGTCTACTTTATACATGTTAGAAAACAACGCGGAATAATAATAAATGTTTATGCGTAAAAAGTCAATGAAATATTGAAAAAGCCTGCTGTTTTAAGCAGACTTTGACTATTTATTGATTGCGTAGAATTCTTCCAGGGTAAGATCCGGTGAAATCTCATACATCATCTTCGCATATTCTTCACCGATGTAGCGGTAATGCCACGGCATATAGGAATATCCTGTCAGAGATTCCTTGTCCTTTGGATAACGGAGGATGTATCCGTACTCATGGGCATGGGCATACAGCCATTTTCCCGCGTCTGTTTCCGCGTATGAGACAGACGTTGCGGAAGTGGAATTGGAACTGAAGTCAACGGCGATACCGCACTGGTGTTCGCTGTATCCCGGTTTTTCAATGACTTTGCTGGCTTCCGCTTCACCAAGAAGAGAAACTCTGTCCTGGTAATAGTCAGACTGTGTCTGATAGGAAATATATCCGGCGAATACAACCAGCTGGATGTTCTCGGCAGCGGCGGCGTTCATCATTGCCTTCAGATGATCCGCAGCTTCCTGTTTCAGCTGAATGATCTCACCCGTGCTGTTGAAATACGGCGCAGCCAGATCAGAAGGAACGAAGTCTTCCGCGACAGGATGCGTTTTGTCAATGAAGACATAAATGCTGTTGGGATCTGTCAGATGGGAAGGCAGCGGAGTGACCTCCGGTGTCGGCTGGGCAGATGCCTCTTCCGATGGTTCCGGGGATGCCGGCGTGATCTTCTGGGGATGATAGAACGCATAGACAGAGATTCCCAGAAAGACCAGGCTGATTGCCAGTAATATCTGTATGACACCGGTGGTGCCGATTCTTTTTTTTGTTCTGTTTTCGGTCATATGAATGATTCTACCATAATGTATGAACATGTGAATATGATGGGAATTCTGAATATTCTAAAGAATTCCTTATTTTGTTTCAGGAATCATATTTCTTCAATCACTTTTTTTGGTGTTTTATGATTAAATCCCTATATAATTAGAAGGATTTACACAAGGAGGTGCATTTATGCTCTTTAATCTTCTCATGTATGTATTCATGGCTGTGATGATTGTCAGAATTATCTCTATGAACGCGCAGCGTAAAAAGAATTTCAGAACAACAGAACTTCTCCGCAATGTCAATGACAGCGCCATGTTCAATGAAATCGCGGACAGACTGGAACAGGAAAACCAGAAAGATATCGTATTCCTCAATGAACTGAAAGTATTCCGTCTCTGGGAACAGGCAATGAACAGAAGATATGATGCTTTCAGAAAATCACTGGAAGAGATCAATCTGAATGACTATATTTCCGAAGGAAGAAAAGGAATGGAAGTCAATGAAGTGGCTTTCTTCTATCTGCTTCATACAATTCCGAATATCTTCTATGGACAGGAAGATGAGGAAATGAGAAAGCTGGTTGCGGAAAAGGTAGAAACAGTCAGAGAAAAGCTTTCCAATCAGATGATCTGGATGATCTATGAAGCGAATGAAGCGATGTATGACGGCAGTCCGGAAAAGGCTGTGCCGCTGTATGAAAAGATCCTTGATGGTGATTATGAAGGTATTGCCTACGGCAAAAGCATGATCAGCGTATACAAGAAAATCTGCGCAGTGATGCTGGCGTGGTATTACAAGGACAGGGATGAAGAAAAGTTCAATGAATTCAAGGGTGATCTTGAAGCATTCAATCAGATGAATGTCGGAAGAAGATGGATCAGAAACCTTGGAATTGAAATGCCTGCTGAAGAAGAAGCCGCAGAAGAAACAGAGGCTGAAGAAACTTCCGAAGAAGAACCTGCTGAGGAAGAA
Source organism: uncultured Erysipelotrichaceae bacterium (assembly GCA_900320455.1). Classification (GTDB taxonomy): domain Bacteria; phylum Bacillota_I; class Bacilli_A; order Erysipelotrichales; family Erysipelotrichaceae; genus Bulleidia. The sequence continues at coordinate 14,778 of ONSK01000227.1, forward strand.
CCTGCAGAAACAGAATCAGAGGAAAAAGAATGAAACTGATCGCAGGACTCGGCAACCCGGGCAAGGAATACGCAGAAACCCGGCATAACAGCGGCTTTATGGCAATTGACAGACTGGCATCCAAAGCAGGTGTGTCCATTTCCACCCAGAAATGGAATGCATTAACTGCAGTGACGAGAATCGAAGGACAGCCAGTGCTGCTCATGAAGCCTTTAACCTATATGAATGAAAGCGGCAGCGCTGTATCCCAGGCTGTCAGCTATTACAAGATTGATCCGTCGGATATCCTGATCATTCATGATGACATGGATCTTCCGGTCGGTTCCGTCAGAATCCGGAAAAAAGGATCTGCAGGCGGCCAGAAGGGAATGAAATCCATCATCAGCGCATTAGGCACGGATGAACTGGCCAGGATCCGCATCGGTGTCGGACACAGCCGCAGAGGCGATCATGATGTCGTCCCTGACTGGGTGCTTTCACCGGTGGCCAAAGCGGACAGAGAAGTATTTGAGACTGCCCTGAATGCGTCTGCGGATGCCGCATATGCATGGGTCAGTGAACCGATGGATATTGTCATGTCAAAGTACAATATCAAACCGGAGAAAAACGAAGGAGAACAGTAATTATCACAGACAACCGCATGCCCAGATGGCTGATGGACGAACTGAAGGATAACCGGGCAGTGCTGATGCTGGATCAGGAAAAAGGCGTACTGCCTTTAACATCCCTGGTGCAGGAAGCACTGATGATCGCAGCTTCTTTCACAAAGAATCCAAGGCCGATTCTGGTGATAAAACAGAACCTATATAACGCGCAGCGCCTGTATGAGAAGATCATACCCCTCCTGGGGGAGAGCGGATGCGCGCTTTTCGGCGCGGATGAATCTCTCCGTGTGGAAGCGATTGCCTCCTCTCCGGAGATGACAGCTCAGAAAGTGGAGACGCTTGCCTCCCTGCTGGATGACAGCTGCCGTGTTGTTATTACATGCGTTCCGGCATTCGTCCGCCAGCTTCCCCTTCCGGAACATTTCCGCTCCGGATGCATTCATCTGAAAACAGGTGATATTGCGGATATGAATGAATTGAAGAACAGGCTGCTTGCCGGAGGATATATCCGCACATCGCATATTGACCAGCCGCTTTCCTTTGCCCAGCGAGGCGGTATCATCGATGTCTATTCGATCAACTATGATGAACCTCTGCGTATTGAATTCTTTGATACGGAAATCGATTCGATCCGTTTCTTTGACGTAACGACCCAGAAGACGGTCAGAACTGCGGATGAAGTATTCATCGTGCCTGCCTCAGATGTTCTGTTTACAGCTGAGGAAGTGAATGAAATCAGAACAAAGGCAGAGAAGATGCTGGAAAAGTATCCTTCATCCGATGTCGAAACTGATCTGATGAATATGGATCAGAACATCTTCGACAGAAGAATGTATCCGTATATGGCTCTGCTGGATCAGACAGCTTCCATCGCTGACTACATGGATCATCCGCTGATCATTCTTTCAGATGAACAGCTGATCCGTGAATCCGCGAAGCGTCTGACAGATGAGACTACGGCATATATCCAGGAAATGGTTCAGGAAGGAAAGATGCTGCCAAAGTATGCGGTATTCCATGATCTGAACAGACTCCTGGATCAGTACAGAACAGTGAAGGAAGATCCCTTCGCCGACAACATTGCCGGCGTGGAAGAAATCCATCTTCCCAATGAACCCATTCAGAAGCGCACGGTCATGGCAGCTTCAGAAGACCGCTGTGTCTTTGCGTTGAATGAAAAAGAATTTACTAAGATTACAGAGATTCTTATCAATCAGAAAATTCCCTATCAGCTGATCAGTGATGAGGAAACTGTTGGAGAAGGACTGTTCCTGTCATTGAGTGAGATGTCACAGGGATTCCATCTGATTGAAACAGGTCTTCATGTATATACCGCTGCCGAGCTGTTTGAAATCCACCATCATGCCGGCAGATTTGAAAACAAATTCAGAAACGCGGAAGTCATTCACGGATATGATGAACTGAATCCGATGGACTATATCGTTCATGCCCAGTACGGCGTAGGTCAGTATATCGGTATAGAAACAAGAGAGATCCAGGGATCCAAACGAGACTTCCTGAAAATCGTATACCGCGGCAATGCCGAGCTTCTTGTTCCGCTGGAACAGTTCCGCCTGGTCAGAAAGTTTGTGTCCAGAGAAGGTGTTGTGCCGAGGCTGAACAAGCTTGGTTCCAATGAATGGGAAAAGACAAAGAAGAGACTTGAAGAAAACGTCAATAATATCGCGGAACGACTGATTTCCCTGTATGCGGCGCGTGAACAGCATATCGGACATGCCTTTTCACCGGATACGGAACTGACTGCGGAATTCAACAATGACTTTTCCTATGAACTGACAGAAGATCAGAAGAAGGCAGTCGATGACATCCGGCATGATATGGAAAGCGACAAGCCGATGGACAGACTGGTATGCGGAGATGTCGGTTTCGGAAAGACAGAAGTCGCAATCCGTGCCTCCTTCAAGGCTGTATGCGACAGTATGCAGGTGGCAGTGCTGTGTCCGACGACGATCCTGGCTGACCAGCATTACCGCACATTTAAGGAACGCTACAGAAACTTCCCTGTTACGATCCGGCTGATGAACCGCTTTGTGACACCTGCCGATCAGAAACAGACCGTGCAGGATCTGAAAGAAGGGAAAGTCGATATCGTAATCGGAACACACCGTCTTCTTTCAAATGATGTGAAGTTCAAGAACCTTGGTCTTCTGGTCATCGATGAGGAACAGCGCTTTGGTGTGGAACACAAGGAAAAGATCAAGGAACTGAGAACAGGCGTGGATGTGCTGGCACTCAGCGCGACACCGATCCCGCGTACCCTGCAGATGTCACTGATCGGCATCCGTTCTCTCTCGCAGCTGGAAACACCGCCGATGAACCGCTACAGTGTGCAGACATACGTCGTCGAAAGAAATGCCGGTCTGATCACAGACGCGATTCAGAAAGAACTGGCAAGAAACGGCCAGGTATTCTACCTGCATAACAATATTGAACAGATGTACAACATTGCCAGAAAGCTGAAACATTCGCTTCCTGAGGCAAGAATCGGCATTGTGCACGGAAAGATGGACAGAGAAGAAATCGAAGACATCATGATGAAGGTCACAAATCATGAGATCGATGTTCTTGTGTGCACGACGATTGTTGAGAACGGCATTGATATTCCCAATGTCAATACGATTCTGATTGACAACGCGCAGGACTTCGGACTGGCGCAGATCTATCAGATCAAGGGAAGAGTCGGCAGAAGCAGCCGAGTTGCCTATGCCTATCTGCTTGTGCCGCCGAGAAGACAGCTGTCTGAGATTGCCCAGAAGAGACTTTCCGCGGTAAAAGAATTCGCCAGACTCGGATCCGGATACCGCATTGCGATGAGAGACCTCACGATCCGCGGTGCCGGTGATCTGCTCGGACCGGATCAGTCAGGCTTCATTGATACCGTGGGTATTGATATGTACATTGAGATGCTGGAAGAAGCTATCCGTGAAAAGAAACATGAGAAGAAAGAAATCACAGAGGAAAAGCCTCCTGTCAATCTTCCCAACAGCGGATACATTCCCAAAAGCTTCGCTCCGGATGACTTTGACAAGCTGGATATGTACCAGAAAATCGACGCGATGCACGATGAAGAGGAACTGGACAGATACCGTTCGGATATCATCGACCAGTACGGCAAGCTGCCGAAGGAAGTGGAAACACTGTTTGAGAAAAAGCATCTGGATATCGCTGTTCGTGAACCGATCGTACAGAGCTATCGTGAACAGAACAACATGGGAATTATCACCTTCTCCCCTCTGTTTTCACAGAATGTGGACGGAGTGCAGCTGTTCGAGAACTTTACAAAACTGTCAAAAGATATTACCATCCGCTATACGGGAGGAATGATCATTGCCCAGCTGCCGAAGAGCAGAAATCAGATCAGTCTTGCCGTCAAAGCAATCCATATTGCCAGGGAGGCACAGAAACATGAGAATCGATAAATATCTCAAAGTATCCAGAATCCTCAAGCGCAGAACGATTTCCAAGGAACTGGCAGAAAATGAACGTATTGAAATCAACGGAAGAATCGTCAAGCCGTCTCATGAAGTGAAAGCAGGCGACATCGTCAGAATCACTTTCGGAAACAGACGTCTGGAAGTCAGAGTACTTTCCGTTGCAGAAGTAAAGAAAAAACAGGAAGCACAGGAAATGTATGAGATCATCAATGAAGAGCGAATCAGCCTTGATGATCAAAAACAGGAATGATACATTAAAGATGAGGAAGCAGAATGACAGATAAGAAAAAGACAAAGGCAAGAAAAAAGAGAAGAAAGCTGACACCGATTACCAAGTTTTTCTGCATTATCATGATCGGCGTATCCTGTTATCTCCTGTATAAAGTGGCTATGGAAGTCAGAACAACGATGTCTCTGACAAAACAGCTTGCGGAAGTCAAAGAAAAACTGCAGGAAGTCCAGGATGAGAATACGCATCTGAATAATGAAAAAGAAAAGCTGCAGAATCCTGATTACGTCGCAAACTACGCAAGAGGAAACTACATGCTTTCCAAAGACGGAGAACAGATCTTCTATCTCCCTGAAAATGACAACAAGTGAAAGACTGCAATCGCAGTCTTTTTCAATACGATGCAGGAAGTGTTTCCTCCGGGAAAAGCATCTGCATTTTTTTCTGGAATTCTTCCTGGGTATCACCTGTAAGCATCAGGACATCTTCCATTTTGAGAAGGCCCAGTTTGAGTTCTTTCAAAAGAATCTGGTACGTTCCCTTCACTCTGCCAAGTGTAATTCCTTCCTGGAGACCTCTTTCTTTAGCACGCTGCTGAATGATGTCAAAGCCTCTGCACATGTCAATGACCTCTCCTTTCTTTGGAACAGGAAGCTGACTCCTGTGATCAGATTGATGCTTGATGTACAGAAACAATTCTCTGTATTCCGTCTTCATATTACGAATTATCGAATTATTTGTCAATGCAGTAATCAGGATATTTGTCCTGTAATCATTGATCAGATTGCCAATTATATATGCAGAAAAACCGGAAAATAAAAAAGCTGCAGTTTTGAACTGCAGCCTGGAAACATCAGTCGAGATCTTCGCCGTTGGATTCACATACCTTCTTATACCAGAAGAAGGAATCTTTGCGGCTTCTGGAGAAGTCTCCGGTTCCGTCATCGTTTCTGTCAACGTAGATGAAACCGTATCTCTTGTACATTTCACCGGTGCCTGCGGAGACAAGGTCAATGCATCCCCATGTCGTATAGCCGATCAGATTGACACCGTCTTCCTCAACAGCCTTTTTCATCTGGACGATATGATCACGCAGGTAGTCAATTCTGTATCCGTCATGGACAGATCCGTCCTCTTCTTTCTTGTCAATCATGCCCATGCCGTTTTCAACAACCATCAGAGGAGTGCCGGGGTATCTGTCAGAGAGCTTGTTCAGTGTCCATCTCAGACCTTCCGGATCAATCTGCCAGCCCCATGGTGTTGCTTTCAGATACGGGTTCTTTCCGCCGAATGTGAGGTTTCCGCCGGTTTCTTCACCGTTCTTTTCTGTGGAGACTGTCATGGACATGTAATAGGAGAATGTATACATGTCAACAGTTCCTTCCTTGAGGATCTTCTTGTCTTCTTCATTGTCCATGAAGGATGTGTCTTCCACACCGATGGATTTGAAGTAGTTTCTTGCGAACGGAGGATATTCACCTCTGACCTGCACATCACCGCAGATGTTGTTGAAAACGTCATCCTCATGCTGGGCAGCCAGGACATCCGCAGGACGGCATGTCGCAGGATAGCTTGTCAGATGAGCAATCATCAGTCCGATCATGAAGTCAGGATTGATTTCATGTCCGGCTTTGACAGCCAGTGCAGACGCGACAAATTCATTGTGCAGAGCTTCAATGCGCTTCTGCGGAACATCAATCAGTTTGTTTACCGGTCTCTGAGACTTGTCCGCAAGATCTTCCTCACAAACATAGCCGACACCGTTGTAAGCACCGCCGCCCGGCATCAGAGCACAGTTGATTTCATTGAATGTGAGCCAGTATTTTACTTTGTTCTTGTATCTTTCAAATACGGTTTTTGCATAAGTCACAAATAGATCAATAGTCTTTCTGCTATAGAATCCCTGGTATTTAGTGACGATTGCCCATGGGATTTCATAATGAGAAAGTGTTACGAGAGGTTCAATGCCGTTTTCTCTGCATGCATCGAATACATTGTCATAGAACTGCAGACCTTCTTCGTTCGGTTCAGCGTCATCCCCGTTCGGGAAGATTCTGGACCAGTTGATGGAAAGACGGAAGCACTTGAAGCCCATTTCACCGAACAGTGCGATGTCTTCCTTGTAATGATGATAGAAGTCGATTGCCTGATGGCTTGGATAATAGACGCCCTCTTCGATCTCCGGAGAGAACATGCGCGGTGTGGAGACATTGCCTCCCTTTAACATGTCAGCGCAGGAAAGTCCTTTTCCTCCCTCAAGATAACCGCCTTCGCACTGGTTGGCCGCAACAGCGCCGCCCCATAAAAAACCTTCTTTGAAGCCCATAAATTCTCCTTTCAAGTCATGTATTTCTGATTCTATTGTACAGAAACAGCAGAGTCTTTTCCAAAAATAATACATTGTAGCAATCACTACAATGTACCGGAATTACTGCTGTTTCTGTTTGTATCTTGGATCAGGTCTGCTGTTGATGGCAATGATCCTGTCGTGAAGCTCCTGTTCTCTGCCTCTGTAAGCATCAGAGAGAAGCCATGTCAGATGGATGGCATCCGCGCCGCCGAGAACAAGACCTTTGCAGCAGCGTGCGCAGCATGTAATAACCGGAATACCATTCATCTGCGAAGCCTTCTCTTCCATCAGCTTCTTTGTCATTTCATCTCCATAGTGAGAAAGATGATCAAAAGAAGGAATGTCATTCCTGTACTTCTCTGTTTCAAAGTGCAGTGTGCCGCAGTAATCGGAATCCTCCCTGCTCTTTGGAATTTCAACGTATTCAATATGCATCTTGCTGAGAAGACTTCTGACTGCTTTATGGATCTCAGGATGTTCTCTGTCTCTCCAGCAGTCCTGGATGATGAACTTCATACCCGAATAATCAGGAAATACATAATCCGGATCTTCATCTATGTATTCCCACATACTCTTTGTATGAATGCCCTGGCTTTCCATGACTTCCCTGCAGGTCTGGCAGAAATACAGGGCTGTATCTTCTTCTGCCGGAAGTTTTTTGTCAAATCTGCAGCAGGCTCTGATTTTCATTTCATGTTTCTTTGCGTATTCTCTGAAAAAAGCAGATGATACAGAATCCATCTCATTCAGAGAACAGCTTGGCTGGTAGTAAAGCATAAAGGCACCTCCGCTGTACATATTATATATTAAGCTGATGCGCAGAAAGAAGTGTTCATGAATCAACATTAACTGATACAATCAAAAACAAAGAAATGCAGGTGATCGTATGGATCTGAGTAAGCTGTTCAATCTACAGTTCATGATGTTTGCGGAAATGGCAGCCGGATATATCTTATGCAAAATACATATACTGAAACCGTCAGACAGATCGGTATTATCCAAATCTGTCATCAATCTCTTCCTGCCGGCCAGTATCATCGGCGCATTCAATATTGAATTAACAAGTGAGATCCTCGGAGATTTCGCTGAGATCCTGATTGTATCAACAGCGATTCAGGTCTTCTGTGTCATTCTTGCGGCAGTTCTGTTTAACCGAACGGATGATAACAAGAAGAGAATCCTGCAGTATGCGACAGTCTGTTCCAATGCCGGATTCCTGGGCAATGCGGTTGCGGAAGGCGTATACGGACAGATTGGAATGATGTATGGACAGATCTATCTGATTCCTTTGCGTATTGTCATGTTCTCAGCAGGTGTCTCCTACTTTGAAGGAGGACAGGACTTCAAGACAGTCATAAAGAAAATCATTACCCATCCATGTATCATCGCAGTGGTAATCGGACTTGCCAGAATCGGATTCAGGATTCCCTTTCCAACGATGGTGACAGATACGCTGACAAGTCTTGGCAGATGTGCAACACCTCTGGTCATGGTATTCCTTGGAATGATCATTGCGGAGAACGGATTCTCCACAATGATGACAAAGCTGAATATCGAATTCTCAGTACTGCGTCTGGTTCTCATTCCTGCGGCGGTGCTTGCTGGATGTCTGCTTGCGCATATCGATCCGATGATTACAGGACTTTCCGTACTGCTTGCGGCAATGCCGGCCGGCAGCACAACAGCAGTCTTTGCGGAACAGTATCATGCGGATGTGAGATTCGCGGCAGACTGTGTGGTTCTCAGCACACTATTATCAATCGCCGTGCTTCCTGTATGGGCATGGATCCTGAGCGGACTCTGATCCGCTTTTTTGTTTGACATATTATTCTACAGATGTAGAATATAGTAGTACTACAAATGTAGAGGTGATGAAAATGGAAAATGATGTCAAACGTCTTCCGGATTCAGAACTGGAAGTCATGCAGGTAATATGGGAGTGTGAAGCACCAGTGATGCGCAGTGAAATCGAAAACAGAATGAAAAATATTCATGAGATTGCGCAGACTACCCTTCTCACACATCTGACAAGACTGGCGGAAAAGGGATTCCTGAAAATCGAAAAGACCGGCAGATCAAGCACGTATACCCCGCTGATCAGTGAACATGAATACAAGAAGGTTCAGAGCAGACGATTCATTGATCAGATGTTCCGGGGAAACATGTCGGCCTTTGCCTCAGCGCTCTGTGACAGCGGCATCAGTCAGGATGACCTGAACGAACTGAAAGAAATGCTGGAGAACAAAACAATATGACGGACAGGATGCAGGCACGCCTGGTATTCTTTCTGCTTTTCGCTGCTGTAATCATGTGGAATGTCTACAGAAGCGGCAGGAAAAAGGATCTGAAAGAAAATGCCGGAACAATCATCATGCCGGTGCATCTGATGATGGTGATTATTGTCTGTACGGCTGCGGTGATCACATCAGAAATGACGCTAAGATCATTTGGAATACTGCGGCAGGATCTTGGAACGGAATACTATCTGTGGATGATGACGGTTGTGATCACTGCCGGAATCTACTGGAGCGTTCTCGTACTTCTGAAGAGACATCTGCGCAGCACATATACGGCATATACATGTACACTGCTGTGGCTGATGCCGAACTATCTCTTCTTCACAATGTACAGATGGGCAGCACCTGTGCCCTTAGCTGTTATCACCATCCCGTCAGGTTTCACAAAAACCATCTTTTATATCTGGGCTGCAGGTTTCCTGGCAGTATCAGCGTATTATCTGATTACACATTTCATTGTTCGCAGAAAAATGATGTCTGGAATCAGAGAACCGGATGAAAAGACAAAAGCATTATGGAAGGAAACACTGCATGAAACCAGGGCAGACAATGTGAAATGCAAGCTTGCGGTTTCCCCTGCTTTGAAATCACCGCTGACCATCGGAGTTTTCAGTTTCACAATGGTTCTGCTTCTGCCGGAGAAAGAATATACGGAAGAGGAACTGCGTATGATCTTCGATCATGAACTTGTGCACCTGATCCGCGGCGACAGCAAATCCAAGCTCAGCATTGCCTTCTTTACAGCAATGAACTGGTTCAATCCGTTCATGTATCCGGCGATGAAGCATATGTCGGAAGATATGGAACTGTCCTGCGATGAGATTGTTACTGCAGAATATGACAGAGAAAAACGCAGGAAATACGCAGAGCTGATTCTGAACAATACGGCAGAGACAAAGGGATTTACCACCTGTCTCTCCGCTTCCGCAGAAGGACTGCGTTACCGTCTTCATGAAATCATCCATCAGACAAAGAGAAAGCAAGGCTGGCTGACAGCCGGACTGCTGTGTATCTGTCTGATGTACGCAAATGGAATTGTAACATTCAGTGAGGACAGAGGCACATTGAAAGAATATCTTCCAGAAAAGTATCTGCCGGCAGAGGTATCCGTCTTTGATGGAACCATGAAGCACTATACATGCGTAAATCCGGAAGGACTGTATGAACAGTTATCATCCATGCCTGTAGCTACAGTGCCGTTTGGAATGGATGAGCCTGATGCAGGAAGAGAGTATACGGTGGTTCGTCTGAAGAATGAAAACAGCGAATACATATCACTCACATTCATCAGAAACACGGTACAGATATGGAATATGACAGATGACTCACAGGAAGGAATCTATCATATCCGGATGAATACCAGAGAACTGAATGATCAGTTCATGGAATATCTGATCCCAGCAGAATAAAGAAGAAGGAGAATGTAGCTCAGACTACATATCTCCTTCTTTTATTTTCTGGAGCTCTCTGTAATCATACAAAATGAGACCTGTCTTTTTCATGTCAGAGTTTCAAAAATATCTGGAGATATGATTATCAATCTCGAATTTCAATAACAAACTGTGCTTCCAAATCAAAACCAATCTGGCGGAATTCAAAGATGCCATCGTATTTTTTTACGATTTCTTTGATTGTTCCAATGCCATAGCCATGAGATTTTTTGTCGTTGAACCGGATCATATTGCCATCTTCATCAAGGACCTGTCTGTCTACGGAATTGACAACAGAAACTCGCAGGAAGTTTGCCTGCGTGTTCATTGTAAGCCGGATGTTCTTTTCCATGCCGATGTGCTGTATAGCGTTGTCCAGCAGATTAGATAATAACAAATAGGCGTCACTCTCCTCGATGTTCGGATCTTTTGTGATGTTGACGATACTGACAAAGGAAATCCCTTTCTGTATTGCTTCTTCTCGTTTGATATTGATTACATTGTTGAATGCCGGTACAAGCGTGACGATCGGTACAAGTTCATCGTTGAAGTTTTCATATTTCCGAATCGTTTCAGCGATTTCTTTATTGACGGTATCTTTTTTCAGATATGTGACAAGATGCTTCATATCATGGCGGAGTGAAAACATTTCTTTCTGAACAGCCAGCAGTTTTTCCAGACTGTTTCCCTGCTGTTCTAATTCCTGGAGTTTCAGAGTTTGTTTCTCTACCTGAAGGGTGTGTTTGCTGATGGAGGTAAACAGCAGAAATACAACAATATTTAACAGAATGATCAGATACAAAGCAATAATCATATAGATGGACAGATGATCCGCGTCAAACATGATGCCGTCAACGCTTTCACATAAGGCATTGCCGATTACAAGCAGTCCGGCAGCCAGCAGGTATTCCCTGTTTGTCAGATGAAGATCTGTTTTCCGGAATGCTCTGGCGATCAGCCAGAAGACCAGAGTATGCACGGCCTGCACAAAGATTACGACGGGAATACGCCACTCTTCCATCAGAGGCAAAAAGCTGATCTGCCTGTATAACAGGAAGCTCAGGGAATATACGATGATCATATTCATCAGTGCAATACTGAATTCAACCAGGATGGCAAACATCAGATTCTTTATTTTTGAATCATATGAGATGGAGTTGAGGTAGATCCAGCTGAACAGCATCTCAATGACATCCAGATACTGTTCTGATGGAGAGTATATATTCACGATAGAAATGAATGTAAACTGAACAAGTACAAATACACACGTTTTGATAATAGAATGTTCTTTATGTGTGACGGATAACGAGTACAGAAAAAAGGTACACAGAAGGGTTTCGTAGATGTTAATGACAGTTTCAAACATACAGTCACCTCATCATGTGTTTCATAAACAGATTCTTTGTGTTCCGTAATATGCCTGGGGAAACCGCAATCCGGGAGGCGTCTCTCATCACGATTGTGTTTTTTTCAAAAGCGGAGATACAGGAAAGATTGATAATATACGATTTACCAGCTGGAACAACCGTTTCGCTGCAGATCTCCTCTGCAATGGATTTCAGAGATTTTCTGACAGTGAGAGTTGTTCCGTCGGTAAGTCTGATTGTGCTGTTATTGCCGGCAACAGAAATAAACATGATATCATCCCCATTCAAAACAAGGCTGCGGTTATCGATGTGGATCAGAAGTTTATTGACAGAACTGTCAGGAGCCAGGTATTTCTGAAGAGCTTTGTAAAGATCTTCTGTCAGATGATCTTTCCGGATAAAGAAGAATGTATTCAGCTCAAGTGCTTCGTACACAAGATCATCATGGTTCGTGCAGAAACAGATCACTGCATGAGGATTTTTCCTGCTGAGCTGATGAGCCAGATCAAAACCTCTGATTCCGGGCATATCGATATCCAGGATATGTATCGAGTATGAGTTCAGAATGGCAGGATTATTCGGATCAGTATAGTAATCGTTAATAAAGTCAATATCAGTTCCAAAGGATAATTTTTCAAAGGCTGATCTGATCCGTTCCAAATCATTTTTATCGTCGTCAACAATTGCGCATTTGATAATCATAAAAAACCCTCATTCTGCAGTTTTAATAACAGCATCAGAAAGCAGTTAATGAATACTGCTCCTGAGATCACCTTCGCATATTCATGAATGAGCATACATGCTGTCATCAGTATAACAAATCCAATAATGACAATCTTTCTGTTTTTCTGTATCTCTATCTCATTTAATGGCAGATACGGATGAATCACCGGAGCGTTCCAGGCTGACCATACACAGACACAGAGCATCAGAAACATAATCAGATGATAGGAAACAGGTATTCTCATATAGACAAGGAAACACAGATACAGTAAATGATACGCAATCAAACAATGTATTTTGGTCTTAGCGTGCCAGCCACCTGTATGTGTACGCAGGAAGCAAAGCACAGCAACATATATACAGGTATCCGCAAAGTTCCTTATCAGCCATCCAGACAGCAGTACAGAACCAGGCACAATCAGATTATGAATCAGAACATCATATCCGTAAGAAAGAAGTCCCAGACTGATCTGGTCCATATCCATGTGTTCAAGTGCGTAATTGACAAGAAGTTTTTTCAGCATATATACTCCCTCCCTATTAAATCAAGCGTTTTTGCTTTATTTAAAGGCTTTTTTTGAATTAGTAACTCGATTAAATGAGCTCAGATCATGTGCA
>ONSK01000224.1 GCA_900320455.1 uncultured Erysipelotrichaceae bacterium
GACTTCCATGAATGCCATGATGTAATACTCCTTCTGTTATCTGACTGCATCATATCAGATACAGGCAAAGAAATCATTCCTGTTCAGGATCATCGTATTTTTTGAATTCTGCCTCCAGTGATTTCATCTCATTCGTTTTCAGTTCATATTGCTCATCCAGCAGTTTCACTTTTTCCTGATCCCCGCCTGCCTTTTCACTTTCTGCCAGCTGCCTTACCAGATCTGCCAGTTCGATTTATACTTTTGCCTGCTTCCTTGCCAGATCTGCCCGTCTGCGTTCCCTGTCTGCTTGCTTGTCGTACATTTCTGCCACTTTTTCACAGGATTCTGCTAATTTTTCAGAACTGACTGCCAGCATCACATCACTGTTAATCAGTTTCATACTGAGTCTACATGTATAGTATTCCATTAATTCCATTCGTCTCAAAGCACTTTCAACTTTTTCGTTAAAAACTGTTCCCACTATGTTTTCCTCCTTGTTCCATTCGATGTATTGATCAGGTATTCCCGAGATCGCTGATACGATGATACAGGGAAAATTGATCAAGCGCCTTCATTATAATTCGTTTATTCGAATTATCAACACCGGATACATTGCCCGCATTCTCCGGTGTGATATACAATTGAGGCATGAAACCCGCATGGAAAGAACTGTTTAAAGCGATTCACGGAGGGTACTGGCTCGCTGTCGAATACCGCAACAGAAAACAGGAAATTACAAATTACTGGATCTGTGTCAGGAATCTGGATCCCCTGAACAGGCGCATTACCGCTGACGGCATGCACATCATGACGCATTCCTTCATGGATGAAGCACAGCTGTACATTGACAGTATTGTCAGTGCCCGCGCCATTGAGGGAACATACGCGCCTGTCCCTCAGGAGCTGGTGAAGGATATCCGTGAGAATCCGGAGAAATACGCTTCTGTTTTTTCTGATGTTTCCAATCTGAAGATCCTGCAGTATCTGAGTGAATGCCACCGTCTGGATGAAGTACCCTTCAAGACGGATTTTGCCCTTGTCGGATCACTGGATGATGAAGTTCTTGAAAGCGGAACAGTGAAGCTGAATGAAGCGCAGTATGTGCAGCTTCTGAATAAGTTTACGAATGAAAAGAACAGGAAGGATTCCTTCCTGCAGATGAAACAGCTTGGCATGAATCTGTTAAGTTTGCATACGAAGAAAGGCCTGTATGTTCTTGCATATCAGCCGTTGCGGCTGAATGTCAGAACCAGGGAACTGTGTGAATCGGATGACATTGTCATCTGCACGGAGTTCACGATCAACGGTGAGAGACAGAGCATCCGGCAGTTTCTTGATGCGGATGAGATGTATCTTCTGAATAACTTCAAGCAGAATGCCGAGACCATCCGTGATTCGATCACATCAGATCATCCGGAGGTCATCGTCGATGACATGCCGTATATTCTGGAAACAGGCAGGAAGTCCCTTCTGAATCTGGAACAGGAATATGACGGTATCCTGCAGATGTATCACGATGATACAGTGAGTGAACCGGTGCGGGCGTTCTTCGGAGAACTGACGGTGCATTCCAGAAGAAAGAAATCATTTCCTTTCGCGCTGCTGAACAGGGAAATCAATCTGGATCAGCTGCTGGCAATGAATCACGCGATGCGCTATCCGGTGTCATATGTGCAGGGACCGCCCGGCACCGGCAAGACGATGACCATTGTCAATCTGATCATCACTGCCTTCTTCAACGGAAGAACCGTGCTTCTTTCCTCATACAACAATCATCCGCTCAATGAAGCGGTAAAGAAACTGCAGTCATTGAAATACGGGGATGGCTTGATTCCCTTCCCTGTTATCCGACTTGGCTCTAATCTGGATACGATCAGATCACTCAGAGAAATGAAATATCTGCTTGATCAGATCCGGAATATTGAAGTAGATGAAACAGTTCTCCGTGATGATTTCAAAGCACGCTCTGAGCAGGCAAAGGAACTGACGGCATTTCTGGAAAACTATGAGGAACGACTGGAGCTTCTGGAAAGAAGAGATGCCGCTGAGCAGCTGGCTGCCAGCAGCACACAGATGAACTTCTCTCTCGGTCTTTCCGCAGAACAGATTCCGGAAATCGATCAGAAACTGAAGGAGATCGGTGAGCTGAAAACAGAAGATGCCCTGAAGCTGATTGATACAGACTTTGAAGCGTTAGGAAAGTGGCTTTACTACGCTTCCATACGCTGTCTGAAACGGATCTTTGAGCCGAAGAACAGCGATCTCTTCAGGATTCTTTCTATTAAGGATGATGAGAGTATGATCCGGGAATTCAATCATTATCTGTGTGTTCCGGATAATCTGAAACGGTTTCTCAGGATCTTCCCGGCTGTTGTGACAACATGCATCTCCGCCCATAAGCTCGGTCTTCCCGAACCGGTATTTGATATGACCATACTCGATGAAGCCAGCCAGTGCTCCGCGGCGGTTTCACTTGTGCCTGTCATACGCGGCAGAGACCTTCTGCTTGTCGGTGATCCTCAGCAATTACAGCCGGTCATACAGCTGCCGCAGAGCGAAAGCGACAGGCTGAGAAACAGATACGGCATCGGAGAGGAATATGACTACTGCCGCAATTCCATATACAAGACATATCTTGCGGTGGATGCCGTCAGTGATGAAGTGCTTCTGAGCCATCATTACCGGTGTGATCCGCGCATCATCTCCTTCAATAACAGAAAGTATTACGGAAACAAGCTGAAGATGGACAAGCCGGCATCTGCCGATGAACCGCTTGTCTTCATCGATGTGCCGGATAATGAAAGCGCGAAAAAGAATACCGCGCCGAAAGAAGCGGATGCAATCATTGATTTCATCCGCAGACAGAATACCGAAAGCATCGGGATCATCACTCCCTTTGTCAATCAGAGACAACTGATTCAGGAAGAACTGCGTGCCTGCGGGATGGATGACGTCAGCTGCGGCACCGTACATGCTTTCCAGGGGGATGAAAAGGAAACGATTATATTCTCGCTGTGTCTCAGTGACCGCACGCGATACGAAACATACCAGTGGCTGAAAAACAGCCGGGAGCTCATCAACGTATCCGCTTCCCGGGCAAGATCAAAGCTCGTCCTGGTGGGCTCCGCGGCACAGGTGGAGCGTCTGCACTCCCTTGCGGAAGAAGCGGATGATCTCTATGATCTTGTTAATTACATCAGAACCAACGGAACCTGTGAAATCACCGAACACCCCGTGCATTCAAGAGCGCTGGGCATCCGTCCCTACAGCACGGAAACAGAGGAAGCCTTCCTTACAAATCTGAATCACGCGCTGGATACCGCCTTCGCGGATGGCTCACGCTACAGTGTGCATAAGGAAGTGCCGATCTCCCAGGTGTTCATGGACAACATTACCCATGCGGATTATTTCTACCGCGGCAGATTTGACTTCGTTGTCTTCCGCCGCAGAAGCGGTCAGGAACTGCCGGTGCTTGCCATTGAGCTTGACGGCAGAGAACATCTGGACAAAGACATCGTCATCCTGCGTGATAAGAAAAAGGAAGCCATCTGCAGAGAGCACGGCTTCGATATGATCCGGGTGGATAATACCTACGCAAGACGATATCACTACATCAAGGACATCCTGATCAGGTATTTCAAGGGGTGAATCTAACCGGAGAGCTCTCCGGTTTTGTTATGCATTATTTGTATTTCAATTTATTTGTGATTGGCATTTTACATATATTGATTTCAGAACTATTCTGTAAGTGCAGACAGGAGGAATCAGTCATTATGGAAAACTTTATCTATCATA
>ONSK01000223.1 GCA_900320455.1 uncultured Erysipelotrichaceae bacterium
CTTTCTCTGTAATCACAGAAAGAGGTGAAGTGATGAAACTCGCAATGGCACAGATGTCCGTGCTGAACAACATGGATATGAACTATAAAAAAACGATGGATTACATCTCAAAGGCAGCCAGCTGTGATCTTCTGTTTTTCCCTCAGCTCCAGATGAGTCCGTATTTTCCCCAGGTCAGCGGACTGAACGTCACGGCAGCGCTGAATCGGGAAAGCGACGCCAGAATCAACGGCATCGCCTATCAGGCAAAGAAAAACAACATGTACATCTCGATGAATGTCTTTCTGGAAAAAGAGGGGAAGCGCTACAACGCATCCCTCTGGTTTGACAGATATGCCCAGCCGGCTTCGATCAGCGGTCTGATCAATCCGCTGGAAACATCGAAGCGTCATGAAGCGGAATACTTCGATCCCTGCGAAGAGGGAAGCCGCGTATACCGCACGGCATACGGAAAGGCAGGCATCGTGATTGGAACCGACATGCACGATCCGGCGAATATCCGCCGCTGCGCAGGAGAAGGCGCATCGCTGATCATCATCCCGGCAGCCCACACAACGGATACGCTGACAGAGATGTATGAATGGGAACTGCGCACGCAGGCGTATCAGAACAGCGTCTATATCGCTGTCTGCAGCCGATGCGGAAAAGAAGGCAGGATGAATTTCAACGGCAATTCGATGATCATCGATCCGGATGGAAACATCATCGTGCGGGCAGATGAAACCGAACAGCTGATCACAGCCGACATCGATCTGAAGCTGGCGGATCAGAAAAGAAATGAAAAGAATTATATCAGAACGAAATGAGGATACCTATGAATCAGAATGTGAATGAAGAACTCCTGGCCTTTCTGAAGGAAAGCGTCACTGCGTTTCAGGCGGTCAATGCTCTGCGCCGCTGTCTCAATGAAAACGGATATGAAGAGCTGACGGAAGGAAAGCAGTGGCAGCTGAAGGAAGGCGGTAAATACTTTACCGTCCGCAATGAATCGTCGATCATCGCGTTCCGGATTCCGGAAAAGGATTTTGCCGGATTCATGATCGGCGCATCGCACAGCGATTCACCTGCTTTCAAGATTAAGGCAAATCCGGAAATCAAAGAGAACGGATACATCCGTCTGAATGTGGAAAAATACGGCGGAGCGCTTTTGTCGCCGTGGTTTGACAGACCGCTGAGTGTTGCCGGCAGAGTGATCGTCAGAGAAAACGGCACCTTTGTCACAAAGTATGTCAATCTCGAAAGAAACTTCTGCATGATTCCTTCTCTTGCCATTCATATGAACCGCAATGCCAACAAGGAAGGCGTTGAAAGTGTGCAGAAAGAAATGCTGCCGGTGATCGGCAGCGAAGAATGCGCTGGAATGTTCATGAAGACGATTGCTGAATGCGCCGGCGTGAAGGAAGAGGATATCCTCTCCCATGATCTCTTCCTGTACATCCGTGAGGAAGGCAGGATCTGGGGCGCATCCGGTGAGTATATCTCAGCCGGTCATCTGGATGACCTGCAGTGCGGATTCGCGGATCTGAAGGGGTTCCTGTCCGCTGACAAGAGCAATAGTGTTCCTGTCTTCGCGGTGTTTGACAATGAGGAAGTCGGTTCCCTGAGCAAGCAGGGCGCCAATTCCACATTCCTGGAAGATGTGCTGAAGCGCATTGCCTTTGCCTGCGGCAAGGATCATGCCGGATACATGCAGGCGGCAGCCAATTCCTTCATGGTCAGTGCCGACAATGCCCATGCGATTCATCCGGCACACGCGGAAAAGGCAGATCCCGTCAACAGACCGCGCATGAACCAGGGTATCGTTCTCAAATACAGCGCCAATCAGAAATACACGACAGACGGCATCTCCGCCGCAGTCTTCAAGGAAGTCTGCCGGGAAGCCGGTGTTCCGGTGCAGGAGTTCGTGAATCACTCCGACATTGCCGGCGGCTTCACACTCGGCAACCTGTCCAACTCGCATATCTCGCTCAATGCAGCGGACATCGGACTGCCGCAGCTGGCAATGCATTCCTGCTATGAAACAGCGGGCGTGAAGGATACGGAATACCTGATCAAAGCAATGCAGAGATTCTATTCACTGACCTTCACGGATGAGGGAAGCGGAAAATACAGCCTGAAATGAAAAATGCACGATCATCGTGCATTTTTTTCAGCCGTTCAGAAGCTTTTCAGCAAGAGCGACGGTTCCCTTGCCGTCCATCAGTCCGTACATCTGCATCGGGATATCCGTGATCAGGAAATCAGGATGCGCTGTCTTCAGCTTGTTCAGCGCGTAGCGAACCTGGGGCCCGAGCAGGCAGACGTCTGCCAGAGGTGCTTTCTCTTCGAAATCATTGAGGGAGTATGCTGCGATTTCCCAGTCGAGTCCTTTCGCAGCTGCCGCTTCCTTCATTTTGTTGACGAGCAGGGATGTGGACATACCTGCAGCACAGAATAATGTAACTACCTTATCAGCCATGATGTAATACCTCCTTTGGTCATCTTCAGAATATACAGGAGAAAACAAAAAGAAAAGAGAATCGGATGATTCCGGACCTTGCGTCCACAATCCGTTCCACTGAGAATGCGATAGATGAAACTTTTGGTTCATTCGTCGAAATAGCGGGATTTGAAAACACGCATCGCACGGTCGATATTGACGTTATAGTCATCCACGAAGAGCGCTGTGAAGAGAACATCCAGCACAAAGCGCATTGCGGTCATTGAGGTGATGATTTCCAGAGAGATGAAAGAAGGATCTGTTTCCGTGGAAAAGTACTGCGTGCAGAGCGAGGAAAGGGTATCGGAAGATCCGCCGCCGACACCGATCAGATAATAGCCGCGCTTCTTCAGATATTTTGCGGCAGAGATGATGTACGGATTTCTTCCCGTGGCGGAAAGCAGGATCGCTGTCTTGCGGGGCATGTCTTTCCATGTTTCAACCGCGTGTTCATTCAGTCCTTTTTCCGCCGTGCATGAGATGCCGAGCGAACGGAGCTTGAAGGCTGTTTCCTCGGCAAGAATGCCGGAAGAGCCGACACCGTAGATCTCCACCAGATAGGAATCACGGATTCTCGCAGCCGCCTTCTTCAGAGCCGCTTCATCGAGTGTTGCCCACATCTTGCTGATGGATGATTCGTAAATGAAGGGGACTGCACCGATGATATCCTTCATGGAGCTGTCCGCGGAAAGCACCGCATAGCTCATTGCCTTATGCGCCTTGTTCAGGGCATTGATCTCATAGATGATCTGGTTCTGGAATTCACGGTATCCCTTCATCCCCATCTTCTTGCAGAAACGGATCACGGATGACTTGGACGTATATGTTTTCTCGGCAAGCTGCTCGGCTGTCAGATCCATGATCTGCATACTGTGGGAAATCACATAGTCGGCAATCAGCACTTCGCTGGCAGTGAAGTCTTTTTTCTTTTCCAATTGTTCAATCAGCATATTCTTTCCATCTCTTATCTGCATTATATCATTTGTACACAATACAAAAAAAGCAGGTCATATGACCTGCAGAAATGATGCTACAGACTGGAGATGCCGTAGGTGTTGACAATGGCATCGAGCTTTTCACCCTTTTTGCAGAGAGGGCACTCTGTGTACGGTGTGGACTTGTAATCCTGTAACATGTACTTCGTATTGAAGACAGTGGAAACAGGATAGCCGGAAATCTCATCCACGGACGCGAAGATCGAGCATACGCCGACAACCTCGCCGCCGTAGTACTTGATTGCCTCAATGCCGCCCTGGACAGTATAGCCGGTGGTAATGGAAGCTGCCAGAATCAGAACGTGTTTGCCGTGGATCATCGGCAGGATGTTGTCACGGAAGATCAGCTGGCTTCCGGTGGTGTGCTCAGGAGTCACCACATAAATTGTGTTGTGAATATTGATGCTGTGGAATCCGCTCTTTGTCAGGTCGCTTGCCATGCATGCGCCGATGACTTCCGTACCGTCAAGACACAGGATCGTATCAATGATCGTTGTCGTCTTGTACTTGCTGGTAAGCAGACGCGCTGCTTCCTTTGCTTCGGACAGTCTGTGCTTTGTGAAGGTCAGATCAACATAGTAGTTGATATGGCTGTGACTTGTCGCAAAATGTCCTCTGGCAAAACGCAGTTTCAGTGAACTGTTCGGGTTCGGATACTCCATCATTTTGATTGCCATATGTAATTACTCCTTCAGGATTTTTGTTACATCAATCATAACAGATTTCCCATCAAGTGCCAATGTAACGGACGCACGGCAGAGGAAATGACAGTGAGAAATTGGTGAATATCTGATACAATCGATGAAGAGGTTTTGTATATGGAAGATATCAAGGTAAGTATTATTGAACTGAAAGAGACAATACTGGAAGATAACGACAAGGACGCGGATCTTCTTCGTGAAGAACTGAAAAAAGACAGGACATATTATCTGAATGTCATGTCCTCCCCGGGATCGGGAAAGACAAGCACGCTTGTGCAGACAATCCGCCGTCTGAAGGATACATTCCGCATCGGCGTCATGGAAGCGGATATTGATTCAGACGTGGACGCGAAGACCATTGCCCGCGAAGGCGTCAAATCCATCCAGGTGCATACCGGCGGAATGTGCCATCTTGACGCTGATATGAGCAGACAGGGACTGCGTGAGATCGGCACGGAAGATCTTGATCTGGTAATCCTGGAAAATGTCGGCAATCTGGTATGTCCGGCGGAATTCGATACCGGCGCGGTGAAAAACGCAGTGATTCTCTCCGTTCCGGAAGGAGATGACAAGCCGCTGAAATATCCGCTGATGTTTGAAAAGGCGGACGTTGTGCTGGTAAACAAGATCGATGCGATGGAAGTCTTTGACTTCGATCTTGAGAAGCTGAAAAAGAATATTGCCATGCGCAATCCGGACGTTCCGGTATTCGCGGTTTCCGCAGAAACAGGTGAAGGAATTGATGCCTGGTGTGAATGGCTGAAAGAAGAAGTATCTTCTTTCCTGAAAGGAGAAGAACATGCCTGAGGTCAAAATCATCAATGTCAATGTCGGTGTCTTTGACGCCAATACCCGTGAGGCGGATAAGGTCCGTGCCGTCAACCGGAAAAACGGAACATTTCTTGTGAATATCATGGCTTCTCCCGGCGCCGGCAAGACGACAACGCTGCTGAAGACGATTGCCGCGCTGAAAGAAGAGTATAAAATCGGTGTCATGGAAGCGGATATCGATGCGACAGTGGATGCCGAGAAGATGAAGGATGCCGGTGTCAGAAGCATCCAGGTCCATACCGGCGGCGAATGCGCCATGGATGCCTCGATGACAAAGCAGGCAATTGAGGAATTCCATACTGAGGATCTCGATCTTCTGTTCCTGGAAAACGTCGGCAATCTGGTATGTCCTGCCGAGCAGGATACCGGCGCTGATCTGAATGTCGAGATCCTTTCCATCCCGGAAGGCGATGACAAGCCGCTGAAATACCCGCTGATGTTTGAGGTATGCCAGTGTGTTCTGATTAACAAAATCGATACAAGAAAATTCCTCCGTTTCGATGATGAGGCGGTGAAGGAAAGAATCCTCCGACGCAATCCGTTCGCGAAGATCTTCTTTATCTCCGCGA
>ONSK01000221.1 GCA_900320455.1 uncultured Erysipelotrichaceae bacterium
CACAACGGTTGTCTCCTGCGGAAGCTATGGAAAAGAATTCGCTGTTCTTGATTATGACATCAAGGAACATTCAGTGAAGGGATACTCCCTGCATGAGGTGGCTTCCAGTTCCCTGGCACCATACGGTTCGATGGTCGGCTTCATGCAGTCACTGCAGGCTGACGTATCAGCCCGTGTATTCGGACAGTTCGGCTACTCCTGGGCGACACCGGTTGCCTATACGACCGTGCCGATGACAGGCGCGGAGGGAGAAGGAAAGATTGCGGACTTCATCGCTGAAGCATATCAGGATGCCTACCAGCGCGCACCTGAGGATGCCAAGCCTGTTCTCAGCATTCTGACCAGACTCCCCGGCACGATTGATTACAGCGGAAAGATCACCGTCAACGATCTGTACAACTCACTCGGCGCAAGATCTCCTCTGATCCGTGTCTATATCAGCGGAAAGGATCTCAGAGCCCTGTGTGAAATGGACTATAAGATCTATGAGGACGGCGGCGAGACATCCCTGACATTCGGAAAGATGAAATACATGTATTCACCGCGCAGAACAGCGGGAAACATGATCGAATACGTCTATGTGGAAGCTGTCAGAGGATATTACATCCCGGCGGATGATAATACTCTGTATCCGGTTGTCAGTGATCTGTATCTTCCGGAAGTCATTGAACAGATTGCCGCAAAGGCAGGCATGGAAAATACCATCAAATTATGCGACGCATCAGGAACACCGGTGACGGATCTGACAACCATGGAAGTCATCACCGACGGAAAGGTCATGTATCCGTGGGCAGCCGGCGCGGCCTATCTCAAAGGCTTTGAAAGAGGCGCTATGGATCTGCCTGAGATCGGACCGGACTACATGAAGACAAAAGTGAAGCGGGAAGAAGACAGGATATTCAACTTCGTGCGTTATTTCCGTCATCTTGATTTCAGCGTCTTCCTGAAATATGTGTACTGGGCAGCCGGCGCAGTGATCCTGGCAATCGTACTGAAGATTGCCGTGTGGATCGTCAATCGAAAACCTGCTGAAAAACGAAGCTGATACATGGTATACTAAATCCAGAAAAAGTGTGAAAAGAGGGAAAAATAATGAGCGAATCCAATAACAATAACGCACAGGCACAGGTTCAGGAAGAACCTGCCATCACGCTTACACTGACACCGGAAGAGGTGGAACAGGAAACAGCGAAGCCGGAAGAGGCTCCTGCCCTGGAAGAAGAAGTCAAGGATCCGATCGAAGAGGCAAACCTGTCAGAAGCGGAAAAGAAGACAGTCAATGATTTCTCTGAAAAGATCAACATCCAGGAATCCAATACGATTCTGCAGTACGGTGCCGCAGCCCAGAAGAAAGTCGCTGACTTCTCTGACAGCGCGCTTCAGAATGTCAGAACAAAAGACCTCGGAGAAATCGGAACACTGCTCTCCAGCCTGGTTGTTGAACTGAAGACACAGGATGATGACGAGAAGAAGGGATTCTTCGCCGGCATGTTCTCCAAGGGCAAGGACAAGGTTGCGACAGTCAAGGCACAGTATGACAAGGCAGAAGTCAATGTCGACAAGATTGCCAAGATCCTGGAAGACCATCAGATCACTCTGTTAAAGGACATTGCTCTGCTGGATGAGCTGTATGAAAGAAACTCCCAGAATACAAAAGAGCTGACAATGTACATTCTTGCCGGACGCAAGAAGCTGGAATCTGTCCGCAAAAATGAGCTTCCTGCACTGATTGAAAAGGCAAAGAAGTCCAACCTGCCGGAAGACGCACAGGCTGCCAATGACCTCGAACAGGCATGTGTCAGATTTGAGAAGAAACTGTATGACCTGGAACTGACAAGACAGGTATCCATCCAGATGGGACCGCAGATCAGACTGGTACAGAACAACGATACACTGATGACAGAGAAGATCCAGAGCACACTGGTCAACACCATCCCGCTCTGGAAGAACCAGATCGTTCTCTCACTCGGCATCCAGCACTCCAAGGAAGCGATGGAAGCAGAGCGCGAAGTCACCAACATGACAAACGACCTGCTCAAGAAGAATGCCGAG
>ONSK01000254.1 GCA_900320455.1 uncultured Erysipelotrichaceae bacterium
AGCGCCTTGTCGGCGTTTTTCAGTTCCTCAATGATGTGAATGTGCTGAGGACAGTGGCTTTCGCACTTGCCGCAGGCAGCGCAGGCATCGGCGAATGACGATTCCTTGCGCAGACCAACCACCTGTGCGTATTCAAAGCGTGCTGAGGATTTTCCTTCCGTATACATTTCGTTATAGCAGCGGAAGGTTGCCGGAATATCCACGCCGTTGGGACACGGCATGCAGTAGCGGCATCCGGTGCAGGGCACTTTGACGCTGGCATTGATTTCCTTCTTCACTTCCTCAATCAATGCAAAATCGCTGTCTTTCATATGATGCGGCTCTGCCTCAGAAGCGATGCGGCAGTTTTCATGAACCATCTGCAGTGAATTCATTCCCGATAATACGCATGTGACTTCCGGCTGGTCAAAGAGCCATCTGAACGCAAGTTCAGCCGGTGTATAGCCTGCTTTCTGAATCAGTTCCTTTGCCTTCTTCGGCAGAAGATCCACAAGCTTGCCGCCTCTGAGAGGTTCCATGATGACAACCGGAATTCCTTTCTCATATGCCGCATGCAGACCTGCTCTTCCTGCCTGGATATGCTCATCCAGGTAGTTGTACTGAATCTGGCAGAAATCCCAGTCATAGGCATCCAGGATCTGAATAAACATTTCCGTATTGCCGTGGAATGAGAAGCCGATATTGCGGATTGCGCCGCTTTCCTTCTTCTCTCTGATCCAGTCTTCAATCCCTGCTTTCTGCAGATTCTGCCATGCCTTCAGATCCGTTAACATATGCATCAGATAGTAATCGACATGGTCAGTCTGAAGACGCTGGAGTTCTTCCGCGAAGATACGGTCAATTCCCGCTCTGTTTTTGATCAGATACTGCGGCAGCTTGGTCGCGATATTGACTTTGTCCCGGATATTGTTTCTGGCAAGAATCTCACCAAGCGCTGCTTCGGAACCGCCGTAGATATAGGCAGTGTCAAAGTAATTCACACCGGCTTCATAAGCCGCCATGATTTCTTTTTCTGTCTTATCGATATCAATGTTTCTGCCCTTCTTTGAAAAGCGCATGCATCCATAGCCGAGCAGTGAGATGTTTTCATTGTATCTGTCTTTTCTGTACTGCATATTCCATACTCCATTCTTCATCATTATGACATGTTCCAATCCTGAAGTAATGCCGGATACATTCAAAAAGCAGCCTTTCGGCTGCCTCAGTCTGCCAGTTCACGCAGGAAGGTGATCAGCCTTCCGTGCATCGCTGATGCGTAATGACTGTAACCTGTATCAAAACTCATATAGATGAGATTCTTGTTGTCCTTGTCTTCATCAAAGATCAGCGCTTCATACAATGCGTCTGCTTTCTCAAGGACTTTCTTCATCTGATGGGCCTGCTTTGTATAGGTTCCGGTATTGCCTTCACCCAGCAGAACCTTCGGAAAGCCTTTCTGAATATACGGCATGACATCCGCGTTCAGAGCCGTCTGATTCAATACGGGATCTCTCTTTCCGTAATAGGTGCGCAATTGCTGGAAGGCGGTATAGTCACTCAGGAATAATCCCGTATCACCGCCATCCGCCGGTGCGTACAGACCGCTGACCAGATACAGGCCGCAGGGCTGTATCTTTCCTTCCGGAACAAATCCCGTCTTTGTTCTGTATTCTTCATACAGAGAAGCTGTCACATACTGGGCAATGATTTCCGCTCCGGCGCCTGTACCGGCAAACAGTACCCTGTCTAAAGGCAGTGACAGTTCTTCCGCGTTTGTTTCAAGATACCTGAGAAGCTCATCCATCTGCCGCAGCGGAACCGGATATGCATATTCCGGCGCCAGCGCGTAATTGACAGATACAACTGACCATCCTTCTTTCAGTACATTGTCAAACAGCTGAAAGCTGTTGTCTTCGGATGCCTTGTCTCCTTCGATATGCGAACCGCCGTGCAGCCATACCACTGTTCCTGTATTCCCTTCACTGCGGATCAGATCGAATGTGCTGTTCGGATACGTACTGCCGTAAACAAGATCCTTTGTCATGGCATATGTATCCAGGAATACTGTTTCCGTCACTGCCGGATATTCCGTCTGATTCAGGGATCCTTTCACTATGATTTCCGGGGAAATCCGCAGGATATTCAGAATAATCCAGGCAATGCACACAAGCAGAATCAGGACAGCACGAATCACATATTTGAAATGTTCAATTGGAAATGCGCGTTTCCAGATATCTTTTGTCTGTAACAGATACAGTAAATTTTCAAACAGACCGTAAACAAACGCACAGAAATGCACCAGAAAGAACAGAATCTCATGATGCATGAACAGATCCAGCAGAGACAAGATGATCAGAACACAGGGAATGATCATTCTCAGGTTCTGGATCCTGGAATCCTCTGTCTTCTTCCAGAACGAGAGAAACAGAGACAGCGCACTGAAAGCAATGATGATATACAGGCACATTCTCCTGTTGGCAGTCAGATACTGCAGGACCAGGCTCATCAGAAACAGAATCAGTGCCGGCCAGTATGTATATTCAGGTTTCTTCATACCCACTATGATATACGAAAAAACTGTCCGAAGACAGTCATTCGCATTCCTTTATGACAATGAAGAGATCACCTTCAGATCCATCCTCAAAGTATTCCTTGAATGAGATCGCAAAGTTTTTGTATCCTTCCGGTACTTCGTATACCGCTTCCCCGGTATATTTCGCGCCAACCGGAATGCTGTATTCAAAGGCAAACATCTTTCCGCATTTCTTTTCCGGATATTCATATGTCACCGGTAACGCCCATTCGTCATCCCCGTCACCCCAGGCAAGCTGGAAATCCGTATCATACATCGGCAGAGTGCGGTCCATGTTGTTTTTGATGGTCAGATTGGCCACAAACAGTTTCATTCCTTCAGATGCCTTCAGTGATTCATATGTATCTGTCAGATAGGCATCATTGACAGTGAAATCAAGGAAGACACCCCGCATGATATCACCGACATCACCGACCGCTTCACCATTTTCCGGCTCAATGACATTTCCTGAAACAGGCGTATTTCCTTCATTGTCATTCCTGCCGAGAAGTCTGCTGGCAAGAATGCCGATGCCGATCACACACAGGCATGCCAGTACAAGCAGGATATTCTTCTTCCAGTCTTCTTTTCCCTTTTCAGGATGTACTTCTCTCTTTGTGCCGCAGTATGCGCATGTGTCAGTCCCCTGATTCACAGCACCGCAGGCGCTGCACGTCCATTCATTTTCATGCATTGTCATGTTCACTTCCCCCTGGTTACGGCTTCATTATAGCATTCAAAAAGCAGGGATCACGCCCTGCTGTATGCTCAATCGGAGAAGATCTGTTCGAATACCCAGCCGTATTTCTCATCACGGCTGTACTGGATGGTATAATCCGTTCTGCCGCTTCTGCCGTCTTTCAGAGAAACACGCGGTGCGAATGTGTACGGCTTGTCTTCGGACAATGTATATGAACCTGTGTATATCATCTGATCAAAAGCCGGTTCCCCATTCTCCTGATTTCTGATGACAGTCTGTTCATTGTCATAGGAAAGAGGAATCGTATCTTTCTTTGTTCCGTCCTGGTAAATATCGATTTCAACATCAGCATCCTCAGGCGCAAACTGTGCCTGCGAAAATATATATCCGGTAATCTGAACAACCGGTTCATTGTCATCCTGCTTTGTATCAGTCTCAAAATTCATCTGTACATTCGAAAGGCTTCCCAGCAGGTAAACACATGAATCGCCTTTATGCAGACTGACAGTCCGGCTGTCTGTGCGTATCATCCAGGACAGATTGTCAATAATCGGAACTTCGGCAGTACCTTTGATTCTTCCGGAGGAAGGATCAAAAACAAAGTCCTTCGAAACATATTGCTTTCCATCCCTGTCCTGTGCATAGAAGGATACTTTTGAAGTATTCTCGGAAAGAATGCCGTCCAGGCTGACGACTGCAGTACCCTTCTGATAATCTCCGGATACATATTTGAGTTCATAACTGCTCATTACCTGGTTTTCCGGCCTGGATCCTGCTCTGATGGCACTGTCAAAGTCAATCTTCATCAGATTCATGTCATTTTCCAGAATGTCCAGCCGCTGATTGATTGCCTGTTCTGTCCGCGCGTTCTTCTCGGAAAGCCCGGCGTAGATCATCAGAAACAACAGTAAGGCGGCACCTATGGATACAAATGCAGTTCTGCGGATCACTTTCTTTGTTTTCTCACGTGACTCTTCATTGTACTCAGAAAGAACACGTACAAGCTGTTCCTCCGACAATCCTTCCCGGTTTCCTTCCTGCGCATCCTTCTCCATGCCGAGCATCTCTTCCAGAGATATGCCAAGCAAGGTGGACAGTGTAATCAGTCTGTCGATGTCAGGAAGCGTGGCATCGCTTTCCCAGCGGCTGACAGACTGCCTGGTGACATTCATCATTGCCGCAAG
>ONSK01000220.1 GCA_900320455.1 uncultured Erysipelotrichaceae bacterium
CGTTTTTAGAGATATCTGCTTTTTTTCATTCGTCTTTTTCAAAGCGGTACCCTACCCCTCTTAATGTCACAATATACTTTGCGTAATCACCGAGATTTCTGCGCAGCAGCTTGATATGCGTATCGAGCGTACGGTCATCGCCGAAGAAATCATAGCCCCATACATTCTGCAGAAGCTGTTCTCTCGTCAAAGCAATGCCGGTGTTCTTTGCAAGATAGGCAAGCAGTTCGTATTCCTTCGGAGAGAGCGGAATACGCTCGCCGCGGATCGTTACCGTGCGTGCTGAATAATCAATGCACATTTCGCCGACCTGTTTGGTATCACCGGAGGCAGCAGCGGGACTGACACGCTTCAGAATCGCGTGAATGCGCATCATCAGCTCCTTGCTGGAGAACGGCTTGACAACATAGTCATCGACACCAATATCGAATCCGTGGATACGGTCATATTCCTCACCGAGTGCCGACAGCATAATGAAAGGAATCGCAGGTCTGATCTTCTTGATTTCTTTGACTGCGGAGAAGCCGTCAAGCTCTGGCATCATGACATCCATGATGACCAGGTCATAATTACCGGCTTCGCACTTTTCAACAGCCTCCATGCCGTTTGCGGCCTCGTCTGTCTCAAAGCCTTCATGCTTTGCGTATTTCACGATCATCTCGCGGATCTTCGCTTCATCATCAACGATCAGAATTCTTGTCATATACTGTTCTTCCTTTCTGTTGCCGGTATCATATTACGCTTATGTGAACAGAGGGTGAACACCGGCTGAATCTCAGCCGATATTCTCGAGTACGTCAACTGCTGTCTTGATTTCCTCAATTTCGAGGTCTTCCATTGTTCCGGCATCGCCTGCTTCCGCGATACGCGGATCCAGCGGTACCTGGGCAATGACAGGAAGGCCGTACTTCGCGGCTGTTTCCTGAATGTGGGATCTGCCGAAGGCAAGGATCTTCTCATCGCAGCACGGGCACTTGACATATGCCATGTTCTCGATCAGTCCGATGATATTCACATTCATGGACTTAGCCATGTTGATGGCCTTGGCAACAACCATGGATACAAGCTCCTGCGGAGATGTTACGACAACGATGCCGTCCAGCGGGAATGACTGGAACAGTGTCAGCGGAACATCGCTTGTTCCCGGAGGCATGTCAACAAACATGTAGTCAACATCATCCCAGAAAACCTCCTCGTAGAACTGCTTCAGAATGCCTGATACAAGCGGTCCTCTCCAGAGAACGGGAACATCATCTCTGTCCAGCAGCATGTTTGTGCTGATGACCTGGATTCCGTTGGGAGTCACTGCCGGGAATGTCACTTCACCATCAGACATAGCCGGTTCATGGATGCCGAATGCCATTGCCTGGCTGGGTCCGGTAATATCACCGTCCAGTACAGCTGTGCGGTGTCCTCTTCTCTGCATCTCAGCTGCCAGCATGGAAGTCACAAAGGATTTGCCTACGCCGCCCTTGCCGGATACAACACCGATGATTTTCCTGACGGAAGATCTCGGATTCAGATGAAACATCATATCTGCAGGATCTTTGCGTCCGCCGCAGCCTTCTACGCCGCAGCTGGAGCACTGATGATTGCAATTATTCTGATTAACGTTTTCACTCATTTCACTATCACCTCCATGCTATTCTACAACAAAATGCAAAAATATGATGACGAATTACCCTCTTGTGCTATGATAAGCGGGTTAAAGGATGGAGAACATTTATGGCTGGATATGTAGTTGTAGGCGCTCAGTGGGGCGATGAAGGCAAAGGCAAGGTTGTCGACCTTCTCGGTTCCCATGTAGACATGGTTGTCCGCTTCCAGGGCGGAAACAACGCCGGACACACTGTCGTGGTCAACGGCAGAAAAACAGTGCTTCACCTTCTTCCCTCCGGCATTCTGAATCACGATGCGCTCTGCGTCATCGGTCCCGG
This sequence comes from uncultured Erysipelotrichaceae bacterium, assembly GCA_900320455.1. Taxonomy (GTDB): domain Bacteria; phylum Bacillota_I; class Bacilli_A; order Erysipelotrichales; family Erysipelotrichaceae; genus Bulleidia. The sequence continues at coordinate 1,938 of ONSK01000220.1, forward strand.
TGTCGTTGTGAATCCGTTTGTATTATTCTCTGAAATCGATGCGCTTGAGAAACAGGGATGCATCTGCGACCACGTGCGTGTCAGTGACAGAGCTCATCTGATCATGCCCTATCACATCAGACTCGATGAACTGATGGAACAAAGAGCAGGAAAGAACAAGATCGGAACAACCAAAAACGGCATCGGTCCCTGCTATGCCGACAAGTATACGAGAATCGGCATCCGCGTATGCGATCTGCGTGACTGGGATGTCTTCTGTGAAAAACTCAGTGATACGCTTTCCCTCAAGAACGAGGAAATCGTGAAGATCTACGGCGGCGAACCGTTTGACTACGAAGAGATGAAGGAACAGTTCGCTGCGATCCGCACCAGAATCCTTCCGATGATCATCGATGCGACTGACAAGGTCAACAAAGCCCTTGATCAGGATCAGACAGTCCTGTTTGAAGGTGCTCAGGCTAACATGCTTGATATCAACTACGGAACATATCCGTACGTCACTTCCTCTTCCCCGACAGCTGCCGGCGTCTGCACCGGAATCGGCGTCTCACCGCGTAAGCTGGGAAGAATCATCGGTGTCGTCAAGGCATATTCCACACGTGTCGGCGAAGGTCCCTTCGTTACCGAGCTGCTGAATGAAACCGGCGAAAGCATGCGTGAAAAAGGCGGTGAATACGGTGCGACAACAGGACGTCCGAGACGATGCGGCTGGCTCGATCTGCCGGTTGTCAAACAGGCTGTCACAATCAACGGTCTGACTGATATTGCACTGACAAAGATCGATGTGCTCTCCGGCTATGAAAAGCTGTATGTCTGCACAGGATACGACATTGACGGAAAGATCTATGATACCGTTCCTGCCTCCCTGAAGGACTATGCCCGTGCCAAGGCTGTCTACAAGGTATTCGACGGCTGGAATGAAGACATTTCCAGCGTCAGAACATTCGCGGAACTCCCGAAGAACTGCCAGGAATACATCCGCTTTATTGAAGACTACTGCAAAACAGATATCTGCCTTGTTTCCGTCAGTCCTGAACGCAACGGCAATATCATCCTGAAGGAACTGATATGATCAGAGACATCACCATTGAGATCTGTGCCGGAAGTCTTAGTGACGTGCTTGCGGCTTCCTCTGTCAGAGGAACAGACAGAATCGAGCTCAACAGCGCTCTGGAGCTTGGCGGACTCACACCGTCTGCCGAAACACTGCGCATGGCAAGAGAGATGTCAGACAGAAAGCTCATCTGCATGGTGCGTCCCCGCCCTGCCGGATTCGTCTACAATGAGACGGAAAAAGCATCCATGATGAAAGACGCGGAAGCCTTCCTGAAAGATGGCGCAGACGGCATCGTCTTCGGCTGTCTGAAAGAAGATCTGACCGTTGATGAAGAATACACAAAACAGATGAGTGATCTGATTCACCGCTATGGCAAAGAAGCTGTCTTCCACAAGGCATTTGATGAAACACCGGATCTCTTCGAAGCCTGCCGGACGCTTGCGGAATGCGGCATTGACAGGATCCTGACTTCCGGCGGAAAGGAAGATGTTTCTGCCGGCGCGGATATGATACGTGATCTGCAGAAAGCATTCGGTTCAAAGATCGAGATCCTGCCGGGCGGCGGCGTCAGCGAAACAAATGCGGCAAATATCCTGAAGCATACCGGATGCCGCAGCATTCACATGAGCGCCAAGCGCACGTGTCACGACTGCGGTGACTACTACGCTGTTGATCCCGAAAGGATCCGGAAAATCATTCAGACGATTGAAGCGGCGAAACCTAAGCATCTGAGCGGCGAAGACATCATGATGCTGAGAAACGACACATATGAAAATACCGTCATCTCCTATGAAGACGACGGCAGAGACAGATACTGAAAACGGAAGCTTTCATCGCTTCCGTTTTTTCTGTTACTTTTCAATGATTCCGACACGCTTGAAGATCTCATCGACTCTCTGTACGTGATAGGACGTATCGAAGCAGTCATCGATCTCTTCCGGTGTCATCACGTCAGTGACCTCTTTGACACCTTCCATCAGCTCACGGAAGTTGAGGTTGTTTTCCCATGCCTTGATTGCCTGCGGCTGCACGGTGTCATATGCCTTTTCACGTGTCCAGCCTTTCTCAACAAGCTTGAGCATGAAGCGCTGTGAGAAGATGACGCCGTTTGTCTTCCAGATATTGCGTTCCATGTTTTCCGGGAAGACCGTCAGGTTCTTGAGGATTCTGCCGAATCTTGTCAGCATGTAGTCCAGCAGCGCTGTTGCGTCCGGCGCGATGATTCTTTCAGCGGAAGAATGGGAGATATCACGCTCATGCCAGAGAGGGACATCCTCATAGGCTGTGACCATGTATCCTTTCAGAACACGGGCGCATCCGCAGATATTCTCCGAACCGATCGGATTTCTCTTGTGCGGCATCGCGCTGGAGCCCTTCTGTCCCTTGTTGAAATGTTCTTCCGCTTCACGGACTTCCGTTCTCTGCAGATGACGCACTTCCGTTGCCATCTGTTCCAGTGTGGCGCCGATCAGCGCAAGTGTTGCGAAGTAGTGCGCATGGCGGTCTCTCTGCAGCACCTGTGTGCTGATGGCAGCGGAATGAATGCCGAGCTGCTCGCATACGTAGTCCTGCACAAACGGCGGAATGTTGGCGAATGTGCCGACAGCACCGGAGATCTTGCCTGCCTCAACATCTGCCGCAGCGAGATCAAAGCGCTCAAGATTGCGCTTCATTTCCTCATACCAGAGGGCAAACTTCATGCCGAAGGTTGTGATCTCGGCATGGACGCCGTGTGTTCTTCCCATGCAGATGGTATCCTTGTATTTCAGCGCGTTCTCACGCAGGATCTCCATGAAATCAACGATATCCTGACGGAGAATTGTATTTGCCTGCTTGAAGCGGATGCCGTTTGCCGTATCGACAACGTCAGTGGAAGTCACGCCGTAGTGGACCCACTTCTTTTCCGGTCCGAGGCTTTCTGAGACACATCTGGTAAATGCCACGACATCATGTCTTGTCTCCTGTTCGATCTCGAGGATCCTGTCAACGGAGAAGCGGGCATTCTGGCGGATTTTTTCGACATCTTCCATGGGAATCTCGCCAAGCTTTGCCCACGCTTCATCGATCAGGATTTCCACGTCAAGCCATGCCTGGAATTTGGCTTCCTCACTCCAGATGTCACGCATTACTTTTCTTGAATATCTTTCCAGCATATTTATGTCCTCCTTGGGGAAAGAAAAGACTCTTAAAAAGAGTCTCTGGTCAGTTGCTGAAAGCCTTATCGGCTGTTGTCTTGGCTGCTTCGATATCGTTGCAGATGATGATTACCACAATGTCCTTGCCGTACTCCTTGATCAGGGCGTGGGAAATCTTGAACACTTCTTCCTGTGTGTAGACCTCCGCCTGCTTCTTGATCGTTTCGACGTAGTTGTTCAGATAGGTCTTGCACTTTTCAACATCAGTTGTTCTGAAGACACCGACCGTATCGGACTTGCCGTCATTGTTCAGATAGACAGTACCTTCTGTGACGGTTTCCTTGTCCATGTCAAAAAAGTATCCGTACATTGTTCTTTCCTGAATCTCAGCTACCGTATCGCTGAGTCCGAGATCAGAAACAAGCTTCGCAGCCATATCCTTTACCTGGATATCTGTCGTCGTGTCTTCTTTCTTTCCGCCGCATCCGCTCAGTACCATCAGTACTGCAACAAGGCTAATCACAAATCTCTTTAACATATTCCTCCTCCTTCACTGCATGTGTTCTGATATATTCGGACAGAGCTTTTGTGCCCTCGGTATTGAGGTGCAGTCCGTCCCATACATAATCGCTTCTGACAAGTCCCGTATCATCCGTCAGTGCCGGATCAGGATTTATATAGTACAGATGCTTATCGATCGCAAGCTCGCGGATGGCATCATTCAGTTTCTTCACCTGGGTGCGCATCTGTTCTTCGCTCAGGCCTGAGATCGTGCGCGGCATGTATGACTGGATCATGTAGATATTGACATCCGGATGCTTTTCCCTGATCTCGTCGATCATCGTTCCGGCTTCCTTGATCCATGAGGCGAAGCTGTCTGTTCTGACCTCATTGATGCCGATCATCACATACAGATATTTCTTCTTTGAGTTCAGCATCAGATCATAGAGGGAAGATTCACTGTCTTCCGCCTTCATGTCATAGATACGCCACAGTGACAGAGATTCGGCATACCAGATCTCCGCTCCTGCCTTCTTCAGATCGGAATACAGATACAGGCTGCCCATGCGTGAATCACCGGCAAACAGCGTATCCGCGAAATACAGATCCTCAGCACGTTCTGTCTCAGGAACCTCTGAAGCATAGTCATAATAGTTCACATATCTGCATGTGTAAGTGTTTTCTTCTTCCGCTGTATTTTTCCCTGTGCATCCGAGCGCAAGACAGGAAACAGCGGCGATAATCAGACTCTTCTTCATTGTTCAAACAGATCTCCACTTTCCTCTTCACCCGCAAAACTGGGCAGTTCCGGAAGCTCATCCAGACTGAGCAGCTGGAAAGCATCCATGAATTCATCCGTTACAGTATACAGAATCGGTCTGCCCGGGGCTTCCGAGCGTCCGGATTCTTTGATCAGTCCTCTTGCCTCAAGCTTTCTGAGCATCACATCGGCGCTGACACCGCGGATCTCCTCGATTTCAACCCTGGTCACAGGCTGCTTGTAGGCAATGATGGCAAGTGTCTCAAGCGCCGCATTGGAAAGCTTGGCTTCCTTCTGCAGGTTGAACAGCTTGACCGCGTATTCATGCACATACGCCTTGCTGAGGAAGCGGTAGTAGTTTCCGAAGCGGGCAATCTCAATTCCCCTCTCCTCTGCCAGATACAGCTTCTGAAGATAATCAAAGAGCTGTTCGGTATAGGCAGGTTCCGTGCCGAGAGCTTCCGAAGCCTGTTCCGGCGTAATGCCTTCATCCCCGGTCACAAACAGCAGACCTTCAAGAACACCGGCCATATGCAGAAAAATCTCATCAGGCGCGGCTGTCTCTTCCGTCTTTTCCCCTGTTTCCTCATCATCATATTCAGCATCCAGAAAGGATGTGTTGTCTTCCGTCATCAACTCATCACTCATGCGTAAAGGTCTCCTCTTGAGAACCAGATAACTTCATCGTCATCCACTGTGAATACAAGCTTTCTCTGTCTGGCAAGATCCAGCACAGAAAGGAATGTCGCGATAAACATCGGCAGATCGCGGACATCATCCAGCAGAGCCTCGAAGCGGAATGTGGAAGGAAGCCTGTCCAGTTTGGCACGTACTTCCAGTTCCCTGTCTTCCATTGATATTTCCTTGACCGTGAGCTTTGTCTCCATCGGTCTTGCCAGCTGCATGCGCATCATAATGCGGCGCATTGCCTTCATCAGCTCATACGGACTGCCGCTGTAGTGCTGATCCTCAGCCGGTGCTGCCCACTGTTCAACTTCGCTGCTGACAGGTCTTGTCATCAGCTTCTGTCTGTCTTCGAACATCGAAAGCAGATCGTTGCTGACTTCCTTGAACTGCTGGTATTCAATCAGGCGTCTGACAAGACGCGACTTGATATCCTCTTCGCTCTCCTGTTCCAGCTCATCCTTTGTGCCGGGAATGAGCTTCTTGGATTTATATTCGATCAGGATCGCCAGTTCAACCAGATATTCGCTTGCGATCTCGAGATGCAGGCTGCTCATGCTGTTGAGATAGGCAATGTACTGATCGGTAAGCACATTCATATCAAGATCCAGAAGATCCAGCTGCTTTTCACGCACCAGGTGAAGCATCAGATCCAGAGGACCGTCAAAATTTTCAATCGTTACCTTGAATTCTTCCATATACCCTTCATCCAAAGCATTATATCAAAAAAGATATCTCAAAACTACAGTAACCGGAAAAAAGCACCGGAAGCCCGGTGCTTACAGCAGATCAGTCAGTCTGCTGAGATTTTCCTCGGTTGTTGCCCAGCTGGTAGCGAATCTTACAACTGTATGATTCTCATCATACTTTTCCCAGAAGCTGAACCTGACGTGCTTCTGAAGTTCTTCCATGAAGCTGTTTTCCAGGATCACGAACTGCTGGTTCGTCGGTGATTCCAGGAAGAAGCGGTATCCCTTCTCCTTCAGCGCCTGCTTCAGAAGTCCTGCCATGCGGATCGCATGAGCGGAGATCTTCATATACAGATCATCCGTGAACAGCGTATCGAACTGCACCCCGAGCACTCTGCCCTTGGCCAGAAGACCGCCGTGCTGCTTGACTCTTGTCACGAAGTGATCCGGACGGTATTCACCGCTGAACACCACTGCTTCACCAAAGAGCGCGCCTACCTTTGTGCCGCCGATATAGAACGCATCGCACAGTTCAGCGATATCCTTCAGCGTCACGTCTGTGTTCTCCGCTGCCAGCGCGTATCCCATGCGGGCGCCGTCAAGGTACAGCGGCAGATGATAGTTTCTGCATACTTTGCTGATGGCAGCCAGTTCATCACGGGTGTAGATTGTTCCGTATTCCGTCGGATGGGTAATATACACCATGCCCGGGAAGACCATGTGTTCATGGTTTCCGTCACTGAAGAAACGGTTCAGATATTCATCCAGCTCCTTCGGATCCATCTTTCCGCAGTGATGCGGCAGTGCAAGCACCTTGTGACCGGTGAACTCCACAGCACCTGCCTCATGGGCATTGATATGGCCTGTTTCAGCGGAAACAACGCCTTCATACGGTTTCAGAAGAGAATCGATCACAATCTGGTTGGTCTGTGTGCCGCCTGTCAGAAAGAATACATATGCATCGGGGCAGCCGCAGGCAGAGCGGATTTTCTCTGCGGCAGAAGCACAGAACTCATCGGTTCCGTACCCCGGTGTCTGTACCATATTGGTTTCCTGCAGTCTCTGCAGGATCTGCGGATGTGCACCTTCGGTGTAGTCACTTTCAAACGACAGCATTTCCCAACCTCCTCAGCCGACAACGATATTAACGATTTTGTTCGGAATCACGATGACCTTGCGGATCTGCTTTCCGTCTGTGTATGCCTTGATACTCTCAAGCGCGAGAGCTTCCTTCTCGAGGATTTCCTTGTCCGTGTCCTTGTTGACGCTGAACTTGCCTCTGAGCTTGCCGTTGACCTGAACGGCGATCTCGATCTTTCTGACCTGCAGAGCCTCTTCACTGTAGGAAGGCCACGGCTCATACGCGACTGTGTCTTTTCCTGTGTAGGAAGTGAAGATTTCCTCGCAGATATGCGGTGTGATCGGGCTCAGCACCTTGATGAAGTCGATGATCATGTTTCTGTTCACCTTTTCTGCCTTGTAGCAGTCATTGATGAAGATCATCATCTGGCTGATCGCGGTGTTGAAGTTGAGAGAGTCAATATCGTCTCCGACCTTCTTGATCGTGTAGTTGAACACATAGTTCAGATCCGGTGTTTCCTCATCCGTGATCTTTTCCGGCATTTCCATGCACAGACGCCATACACGGTCGATCCACTTCTTCGCGCCTTCTACGCCCTGTTCGCTCCAGGGCTTGCTGGCCTCAAGAGGTCCCATGAACATTTCATACAGACGCAGTGTGTCAGCGCCGTATACGTCAACGATGACATTCGGATCAACAATGAATTCCGGATATCTCTTGCCCATCTTGATGCCGTTGGCACCGAGGATCATACCCTGGTGGACAAGCTTGGCAAACGGTTCCTTGACCGGAACAATTCCCTTGTCATAGAGGAAGTTGTTCCACATGCGGCTGTACAGCAGATGGCCGACAGCGTGCTCCGGCCCGCCGACATACAGATCGACAGGCATCCAGTGCTTCATCAGTTCCGGATCAGCGATCGCATTGTCATTGTGCGGATCGATATAACGTAGGAAGTACCAGGAGCTTCCGGCGCTGCCCGGCATTGTGCTTGTCTCGCGCTTTCCGGGCTTTCCGTCAATCTCCGTGCGCACCCAGTCTTCCGCTTTCTCCAGCGGGGATGCGCCGGACTTGGAAGGCTTGTAGTCGCTGAGTTCCGGCAGGATCAGCGGCAGCTGATCGAGCGGCAGCGCGACAAGGCTGTCATCTTCCAGGTGAACGATCGGAATCGGTTCACCCCAGTAACGCTGACGGGCGAAGATCCATTCACGGATTCTGTAGTTGACCTTCTTCTGGCCGAGGCCTCTTTCCTCCAGCCAGGCAATCATCGCATTGATCGCGTCTTCCTTGTTCATGCCGTCCAGGAAACCGCTGTTGATATGCGTGCCGTCTTCTGTCCAGGCTTCCACTTCAACATTTCCGCCTTCGAGAACCGGAATGATCTCCAGTCCGAACTTCTTGGCGAAGTCATAGTCACGTGTGTCGTGGGCAGGAACTGCCATGATCGCGCCTGTTCCGTATGTCGCAAGAACATAGTCGGAGATCCAAATCGGAATCTTCTTGCCGTTGACCGGATTGATCGCGTATGCGCCGGTGAACACACCTGTCTTTTCCTTGTTCAGTTCCGTTCTTTCCAGATCTGATTTTGTCGAGCAGATTCTGACATATTCATCGACTGCTTCCTTCTGTTCCGGTGTTGTGATCTTTTCGACCAGTCTGTGCTCCGGAGCCAGTACGCAGTAAGTTGCGCCGAAGAGTGTATCGCAGCGTGTTGTGAATACGGTGAAGTCCTCATCACATCCGTCTACCGCGAATTTCACATGGGCACCGACGGATCTGCCGATCCAGTTGCGCTGCATTTCCTTTGTGCTTTCCGGCCAGTCGATTTCATCGAGCCCTTCCAGCAGGCGGTCGGCATACTTGACGATGTCGATGACCCACTGCTTCATATTCTTTCTGACAACAGGATATCCGCCGCGTTCGCTCTTGCCGTCGATGACTTCATCGTTGGCAAGCACAGTGCCGAGTTCCTCGCACCAGTTGACAGGCATATCAACGCATTTCGCAAGGCCTTCCTCAAAGAGCAGCGTGAAGATATACTGCGTCCACTTATAGAATGACGGATCACATGTAGAGACGACTCTGTCCCAGTCATAGGAGAATCCGATGTTCTTCAGCTGTTTTGTGAAGAATTCGATATTGTCCTTTGTGAACTTCTCCGGATGGTTGCCGGTGCTGATCGCATACTGCTCTGCCGGCAGACCGAAGGAGTCAAATCCCATCGGATGCAGAACGTTGTATCCTTCCATTCTCTTCTTTCTGGATACGATGTCTGTCGCCGTATATCCTTCCGGATGTCCGACGTGCAGACCAGCTCCGCTCGGATACGGGAACATATCCAGGGCATAGAACTTCGGCTTCGCAAAATCCCATACATCAGTCTTAAAAGTTTTGTTTTCTTCCCAGTAAGTGCGCCATTTCTGTTCAACGGCCTTATGGTTGTATGCCATACTCTCTCCTCCTGATAAAAATAAAACGTCCTGTCTAAGGACGCTGAATCACGCGGTACCACCTTAGTTTACGCATCTGTGGATGCATACCCTCAAATCCGATAACGCCGGATCAGCATTCGCTCCAAAGGCCAGTTCACGGATTTCCCCACTCCGGCTTTCACCAACCGCCGTCTCTCTCTGCTATGTCCGTCCGCTACTATTCTTTTTCTACGCGATATGAAAATACTATCAGTTTACCTGCCAAACTGCAATCATTTCGAGTACCATTTTTACAGCTTTCTGCTATCATCTTTTCTATGGAGAAATAAAGCTATGAAAAAACCTTTGATCGCACTCACAGCAAGAGACAAAACAGAGAACGATAACAGAATGTTTATCGACAACGAAAGCTACTATACATATATTCAGAATGCCGGCGGAATTCCCGCTGTCATCATGGTCACAAGCGAAGAAGACGCCGAAGAGGCAGCAGAGCGTTTTGACGGACTTCTGATCACCGGCGGCGAGGATGTGGATCCTGCGCTGTATGGTGAAGAGAACAACGGGAGCTTCCCTGCTCCGGCGGATATCGACGCTTCTGATGCCATGCTGTTCAGAGCATTCAAAAAGGCAGGCAAGCCGATTCTCGGCATCTGCCGCGGCATTCAGGTCATCGCAGCCTGCGAAGGCGCAAAACTGATCCAGGATATTCCTACATACAACGGCGGATCCCATTACCAGTCACGTCTTGAACCGCCCATCAGCCGTGAGAAGCCGATGCACTCCGTAAAGATCTTCCCCGACACATTCCTTGCGGATATCTTCGGTGAGACAGCGGAAGTCAACTCCTTCCATCACCAGGCCCTGATGACGCTTCCCGAAGGCTATACACAGGCAGCGGAAAGCCCGGACGGACTGATTGAGGGAATGGAAAAGGACCAGGTCACAGCAGTGCAGTGGCACCCTGAGCGCATGGTCCTTGATGAAAAGCATCTTGAGATTGCGAAGCACTTCATCAACAGATGCATTACTTGGCAAGACCGCTGAGATCCTCAACGATATAATCGGGATGAACCTGATCGCTCATGCCGAGCCCCAGGATATCCTTTCCGCCGGTGACATAGACAGTTGTCATATTGAGCAGAAGCGCCGGAACGATGTCTTTCTCAAAATCTGAACCAACCATGATTACCTGATGCGCCATGACCTGCATATACCGCAGCGCCATGCGCATCATTTTTTCACTTCCCCTGCCGAAATCAACAGCGGTTTCTCCGGATGCGGCTTCCAGCATCTTCACGACAGCGCCGTTGCCGATCTGAATGATGCCGTCGCTCTTTACCCGCAGCCTGTTGTCCACACTGATCAGATCTGCGCCGCAGATGATGTGATAGACAGCTTCTGAATATTCCCTGTATGTCATATTTTTTTCAAGACCGACAAACAGCAGCTCGGGATCGCGGTTGTCAATGATATAGCCGCCTTTTTCCAGTGCAGCCTTGATGGCGGGAGAACCGATATAGGCAGCTCTGTTCTTCGCCGGCGAATACATGATCATCCAGTCAACCGCTGCCATGACGCCGGTGTAGATCTGATCATATGTCACATGGGAAAAGCCTGCCTGCATCATTGCCGCAGCAATCTGTTCATTTGTTCTTGCGCTCTGGTCGGTAATGATCAGATACGGCATCTGCATCTCCTGCAGCTTTTCCAGAAACAGCACGGCACCGGGTCTTGCGGTTCCGCCTCTGATCAGTGAATCCAGTTCGATAAAATAGTACCCTTTCAGCATGTTATACCTCAGCCTTTTCATTTTAGCATCCACACGCCCGGTTGTGGTATGATGTTGTGCAGGGAGTTTGATATGTCCATTGACAGAGAAAAAGAAAACCAGCGGAAAAACAGGTCTCTGCCTGCCTCCGTTTATATTTATATCGTATCCGCGCTGCTTGCGGTGATCCTGTGTATCGCAGGTCTGCTGTACTTCGATTCCGTAAAGTTTGCGCCGTCACGCTTCAACATCAGACGTGAACAGCTGTCCTCTGATAAGATTCCATCCCAGCTGGACAATGTGAGGATCCTGTACTTCTCCGATCTGAAATACGGTTCCTACATGGATGATGAAAGACTGCAGAAGCTGTCTGAGAGAATCGGTCTTGTCAATACCGATGCGCTTGTCTTCGGCGGCGACCTCTTCGACGACACAGCCGCGCTGCCGGAGAATCTCGAACAGCTGACGGCCTTCTTCAAAAACATTGACGCACCGCTCGGCAAATTCGCGGTGCTCGGCGATACCGACAGGCTTTCGGAAAAGCATCTGGCAGCCGCGACGGAAGTATTCAGAAACGCAGGCGTTGAGATCCTTGTCAACAAATCCGCGTTCCTGCACAATCACGGTTCGGAATCCGTGACGCTTGTCGGTCTCGACAACGGATTGAACGGTCTGCCGGATCAGGCAGTCGCGTATGAATCCGTTTCCCCTTCCGCCTATACGATCACCGTCTGCCACACACCGGATACCGCTGATTCCGTGCGCGGTGAACTGACTGACTGGTTCCTGGCAGGACACAGCCTCGGCGGGCAGGCATACAACCTTGTCTCTTATGAATACACACCGGCAATGGCCGTGCAGTATTTCAGAGGAAAGCATGAACTGAATTCCTTCACGCTGGATATTACTTCCGGAACAGGAACAACAGGCAGAGATATCCGCTTCCTGAGCGGAGCTGAAATTGTTCTCTACACCCTGCATCATGAAGAAGCTTCCGCAGCTCCTGTCATCACGCCGACACCGGATGATGCATCCGTAACACCGGAAGCGGAAACACCTGAAGCTGAAACTCCGGAAGAAAACAGCTCACAGGAAACACAAACACCGGAAGAAACGAAAGAAGACTCAGCTCCTCAGAACTGAGTCTTTTTAATAATCTGATGATAATATTCCACGGCTGTTTCATCCGCTTCCGGAGGAAATATGAGCACCGGAATGTCCGTATCGGGATATGCACTGTCCCGGCACGGACAGAGCTGGAGTTTACTGCTGCCAAGCTCAGCGCAGAGAGATTCCGCAAGTCTGCGTGCCGCTTTGGTTTCAATGCATTTCTTTGAAGAGGCAGAATACAATGCGCTGCCGTTTTTTTCTGCTGTTTCCCGCAGGATCCGCAGTGATTCTTCCAGCAGTTCATCAGACTGCGCTTCCATGCGCAGTCCGTCGTTCAGCTGCGGCACATACATCAGCGCATCTTCCGGCGCGATCCGCATGAGTCTTCTGACTGCCGCCTTCTTCAGAAACGGCGTTTTCAGCATCCGCTGTATGCTTCGCGGAATGCTTTTCAATGAGCGCGCATATCGCTCTGCGGATACATAATCATACGGCAGTTTCCTGATTGCATCGGAGAGCCATGCCGGAGTTTCAGTTCCTTCTGCAGTAAGTGCAAGAGCGGCTGAGGCAGCTCTGCCGCAGTACATGCGGTAAACCGTCTTTGTGCCGTCTGTCCGTTTCATTCCGCCTTCACAGAAAGCAGCTATGATTTTCATACCGTCCGCTTTCAGCATCTCTTCCGCTTCTTTAAATGCATTTGGTATCTGGGCAGCGTTCTGGGTATACATCAATGCGATCCGTTTTGCGCTGGCGCCGTTTTCTCTTTCGTATGCATGGAAGAACTGCGGACCGGTTTCATTCTAGCTGCATACGGTCAGAATGCATTCTTTTTCTTCCCTGCCTTTCTGCAGAAGAAGGATTCCCCAGGTTCCTTCCCGTATTTCAAACTGCAGTTCGGGATTCATGCATCGGATTTTGATGCTTCTGAGCAGTGCGGTGCGGTTGATTGGCCAGACTTTCTTTTCTTCCTGTTCCTGCTTCTGAATGATCTTTCCCGGGGCATGGAGTTCCCTGATCGGAAGCAGTCCGTATAATCTGCAAAGCTGATATGCCAGAATCAGAAACAGCACGATCAGCACTATCTGTACTGCGTTCATACCGTCTCACATCCTTTCGGGTAGGTTTCTCTTTGATCAAGATATACCGGCGGTTCAATAACCATTTCTTTCCGTCTGGCAAAAGAGAATTCCAGCAGGACACTGCGGGCTGCCTTTCCTTCTGCTTCATAGGCAATCTGAAGGCGTACCGGACGCAGTCTGTATTCACTCGCGCACATGATGAGATCCATGAGCCTTGAAGCCCGGTGCACAATGTAAAGCCGTCCGGTGTCCTTCATCAGTCTTGCGGCATTTGCAAACAGTTCCTCCATCGGAAGATTTGTGTCGTGTCTTGCGGCTTCGAGATATCTGTTTTCACTGACCATTGTTCCGCTCTGTGAAAAGTACGGCGGATTGCATACGAGAACATCAAAGCGCTCATGTCTGAAATCCTGCAGACGGGAAACGTGCAGTTCCGCTTCCACATGATTTGTGTCCATATTCTTTGACGCGAGATTGATCGCTTCTTCAAACAGGTCGATGCCGCACAGATGCTTTGGTTTCCAGCAGGACGCATACAGCAGAAGAACACCGTTGTTTGTGCCGATATCAAGCACGCTGTCACGGTGTTTCAGACGCATGAAAAGACCGAGCAGCTCGGAATCGGAATTCATGCGGAACATTTCTTCTGACTGGTATAAAACACAGTCAGTGCCGTATACATATTCAGGCTTCATGTGTCTCCCTCAGTTCAAACCAGAAAACAGAGCCTTCCCCGACTTTGCTTTCAACGCCGCACACGGCATGATGCATATCGGCGATTGCCTTGACGATGCTTAAGCCAAGACCGGTGGATGTCATCGTTCTTGAGAATGAGCGGCTGCTCTTCTGATATCTGTCCCAGATATAAGGCAGATCCTCTTCCGGTATGCCTTCGCCTTCATCCGCAACTTCCAGACGCACGGTTTCCTCATCATCCTTCAGCCATGCCCTTACATAGACATTCTTGCCGGCTGGCGTGTGCTTGATGGCATTGGACAGATAGTTCGCAACGACCTGGGTGATCTTCAGCTCATCGGCGAAGATCGTCAGATGATCCGGCATTTCCGTATGGAGAATGATGCCGGCATCCTCGGCAAGCTTTGCGTCCATATCCACGACGTCACTGATGATCTCGCAGAGATCAATATTCTCGGCATTCAGGGTTTCATTGCCTGACTGCATCTTTGAAAGCTCGCTCATGTCATTGACGAGCATGTTCATATACTGCGTCTCACGGATGATGACGTCGAGATGCTTTTCGCGCTTTTCCGGAATATCGCCGGAGATATCACGGATCATTTCCGCATAGGCGCGGATATCCGTCAGAGGTGTTCTGATATCATGCGAAACATTCGCAATCAGATCACGGCGCATCTCTTCCACCTTGGCGAGCTTCTCATTCGCCCTGTTCAGTGTTCCGGCAAGCATCTGCGTCTCCGTAAAGGTGCCGCCGTCAAACTCTCCGCTGTAATCAGCCGAAGCGAGCTTCTGCGCTTCTCTCCGCATCCTGACGATCGGATCTGTCAGGGTTCTGGCAAGGCCAAGACCGACGATCGAGGCAACGATGATCGCCACGATCATATAGATTCCATACTGCCTGGTAAAAAACTGCACGACGGAATCCACCGGTTCCAGAGGTGAATTGACAAGCATGTAATAATTGCCGAGATTCTCCCGGATCTGTCTGCCGTAGATGATCATCTCCTGGCCGGTTGTGTTATTCGTCATATTGATGCTGTATTCCGGAGATTCCCGGTTCAGCGTATTCGCGAGATTTTCCGGATCCAGCAGATGATTTACTTCAGAGGACAGCGGTGAGCGGAACACGCAGCCGGCACCGATGCTGTCAGCTTCATAGACGACCTTTCCGCTGCTGTTGAGAATCAGCACGCAGGCATTGTTGTTTACGGTCTGTCTCAGGGCAGACGAAATCCCTTCCCGGGTCGGACGTCCGACGAGAAGTTCATCCTGTATGATATCCGCCACTGTCTGCACAGCCCTGATCTTTGAATTGCGGTAGTAGGGACCGATGAGTCCTGTCTGCAGGACACCGATAAACATCGTGATGCCCACCGCAAGAAACATGAAGACCAGCCAGAGACGGAAACGAATGCCGTGAATATCAAGCTTCAAACTTATACCCCATTCCTCTTACGGTAACGATTCTGTCGCGGTATTTTCCAAGGTTGTGACGCAGCATCTTGACATGGGTGTCAACGGTTCTGTCATCACCCGCAAAATCATAGTTCCAGACTTCCTCCAGAAGCTTCTGACGTGACATCGCAACATTGGGATTGGAGGCAAGATACAGAAGAAGATCGATCTCCTTCGGTGTCAGCGCCGCTCTTTCCCCGTCAACCGTGACAGTTCTTGCGAGTTCGTCAATGACAAGTCCGTCAAAGCGGAGGACTTTCTTTTCCTTCTGTCTTCCCCGCTCCATCACAACGCGGATTCTTGCCATCAGTTCCTTCGGTGAAAACGGCTTGACGACATAGTCATCCACGCCGAGTTCAAACCCGAACAGTTTGTCATATTCATCCTGGCGGGCACTCAGCATGATGACCGGCACAGCAGCGATGCGCTTGATTTCCCGGCATGTTGAAAAACCGTCCATCCGGGGCATCATGACATCGAGAATCACACAGTCATAGGACTGGTTTCTGACATACTCAAGCGCCTCGAGGCCGTCAGCCGCCTCATCTGTATCATATCCGCTGATTTCGCAGTATTCCTTGACGACTTCGCGGATGTTCTTTTCATCATCTACAATCAGTATTCTCGCCATATTTCCTCACTTCGCGGATACCACTGCGATGCGGTCGGCAAGCAGTGATCCGTCATCAGATATTTTAGCATCAAACAGGATGTATGTCCCGCGGCGCAGCGACTGTCCGACAGCCGCATACAGACGCGGCATGACTGCCATGTCAATTTCTCCTGTCTCATCGCTCAGCTTCAAAAACACCATCATATCGCCGCGCTTTGTCTTGTGCTGATGGGTATTGGCAATCATCGCAAAACCGCTGCATACGCCCTGCATGGTGCGGATCGCGGCAATCGGCGGCACGTGAATGTTTTTGCTCTGGCGGATCACAACGATCGGCTGTTCGCCGATGTTGAATCCCAGTGCTTCACGTTCCATCTGGCTGATTTCAAAACGCTCATCCTTCATCCTGATAAACGCCGGTTTTGAGACAAGCGATGTGTCAATCGTCATGACGCCGTTCTTTTTCACCTGGACAAGCTGGGCATAGCTCATCGCTTCATCCATGCTCTCAAGCATTGTTTTTCTTCCCATTCCGAATGTATCAACGGCGCCTGCCTTGATCATCGAGATGATGTCGTTCTGGGAAATCTTGATCAGAGTCATGCGGGCGGTGAAGTCATAGAAATCATCATAGACGCCGTTCTGTTCACGCTCTTTTCTGATCGTTGAGGCAGCAGAAGCGCCGATTCCCTTGACAATGCTGAGCGGCGGCAGGATGCCGTCTCCCGTAACGACATAGCGTTCATCGCTGCGGCAGACATCCGGATACAGAATGCGGATTCCTCTTCTGCGGCATTCCGCCATGTACTGGGCTGTTCTGTTCTCATCGCCGATGACACTGTTCAGAAGACAGGTATAGAAGCGCAGCGGATAATTCGCCTTCAGATATGCCATCTGATACGAGATGATACCGTAGGCAACCGCATGCGACTTGTTGAAACCATAGCCGGAGAATCTTGATACAAGGGCAAAGAGATCTTCCGCTTTCTGATGATCCATGCCGCCCTTTTCACAGCCGCGGATAAATTCATCATTCATGGAAGAGAGCTCTTTTTCATTCTTCTTGGACATCGCCTTGCGCAGAGTATCCGCTCTGCTCAGCGTGAAGCCGGCGCAGATTTCAGAGGCAAGCATCGCCTGTTCCTGATAAATCATCACGCCATATGTTTCCTTCAGGATCCCCTTCAGTCTTTCATCCGGGTATCTCACGGAAGAAGGATCGTTCTTGCCGGCAAGATAGGAAGGAATCGAATCAGCGGATGCCGGTCTGTACAGAGCCAGCGCAGCGACGATATCCTCAAAGCGTTCCGGTTTCATCTTTCTGAGAAGATTCTGCATGCCGGCGGATTCAAACTGGAAGATACCGGTCGTATCAGCGCTTCTGAAGACTTCATACGCCGCTCTGTTATCCATCGGAATCTGCATGATGCTGAAGGAAGGATCCTGTTTCCGGATGTCAGTGACGATCTCGTCGATGATCGTCAGATTGCGCAGTCCCAGGAAGTCCATCTTGATCAGACCTCTCTCCTCCAGATAGCCGGCGGTATACTGGCTGTTCAGCATCCCATCTCCCTGGCGCATCGTCGGAACGATTTCGTTCAGCGGTTTGCGGGAAAGCAGCACGCCGGCTGCGTGCGTACTGGCGTGACGCGGCAGACCTTCCAGCTTTTCGGCAAGCGCGAACAGTCTGACAAAACGGCTGTCGGAAGCGACCGCCTGTTTCAGACGGGGATTTTTTTCAAGCGCTGTCTTCAGCGTGATCTGCGGCAGATTCGGAATCAGCCTTGTCAGCATATCCGTATCCCGTCCGGAAAGACCGGAGATCTTTGCCATGTCGCGGATCACCTGTTTGGCGCCGAAGGTACCGAAGGTAATGATGCCTGCCACATGATCAGGACCATATTTCTCCAGAACATAGCGGATCACGTCATCACGGCGGTTGTCGGGAATGTCGGTATCAATATCCGGCATCGTGACACGCTCCGGATTGAGGAATCGTTCAAACAGCAGTCCGTATCTGACCGGATCCACCTGGGTGATGCCAAGACACCATGAAACCAGTGACCCTGCCGCGCTTCCTCTGCCCGGACCGATATAGATATTCTCGGAACGGCTGTAGCGGATAAAGTCATAGACGATCATGAAGTAATCTTCAAAATGCATTTTGCCGATGATATCCAGCTCGTATTTCAGACGTCTGACATAATTCTCCGGCACATGCCCGTTCAGTCGTTTCTTCAAACCGGCCGCGCATAACTGCGGCAGATACTCAGAAGCCGGAATTCCCTTTCCTGTGTCATAGACAGGCAGTGACGTCTTTTCCAGATTGTAATCAGCCCGGCACTGGGAAGCGATCTCATCCGTTCTCTTCAGATCATCCTCTTCGTACAGCGCTTCCATCTCTTCTTCGGAAAGCAGGTATCTTCCGCGGATGACAGGCAGTGCGTGATCCTGCAGCGTCGTGGAAAGACGGATCGCGCTCAGTGCCCGGTAGGCTTCCGCATCATCCTTTTCCAGGTAGAAGACCTTATTCAAAGCAAGCGTCCGGATGCCAAGCGAAGAAGCGACCCGCTTCAATACGGGATTTCTTTCCCGCCATAAAGAAGCGTCCATATAGGAAAGCGCCAGGTCAAAGACAGGCAGTTCTGCCTTCATCATCTCCAGTTTCTTTCGCACTTCATTGAAATCACTGCGCACAAGTTCGCCATCGATCCATCCGCCTTCGCTGAACGCGATGATAAAGCAGTGCGCTGCGCATTTCCATAAATCTTCCGGCAGACAGTATTCCCGCTCACCGCAAAGCGAGCTGGAAAGACGGATCAGATCCAGATAGCCGGCATTGTCTTTCGCAAGCAGGACAAAAGGAACACGCTCATCGTGATAAAACACCTCTATTTCCAGACCGGCGATGCCTCTGAGACCGTATTTTGCGGCTGCGCGGATGAATTCCGCCATGCCGTACATGACATTTCTGTCGGTCAGGGCAAGCGCGCTGAAACCGAGCTCTTTCGCTCTGCGGCAGAGCTCATCGATTCGTATTGTACTGTTCAGCAGCGTGTAGCTGCTGCGGATAAACAAATGTGCTGTCATACCTGTATTGTATCAAAATGAAGCCGCATCAGGGACACTTTCCAATACTGAGGATGAATATTAGAAATATGTTAATAAACTAAACATGCATTTATGATAAAATATTCGGGATACACGTAGTGTGTATGTTTTCAGGAGGACTGTATGGAAAATGAAAAAGAACATACCGGCCGATCAATGAGCAGTCAGGGGAGAAAAGGAACTCCTTCTTCCCGTTTCTATAATAACCGCGGTGATGAACCGTTCCATCTGGAAGGCGACAGAAAAAAGCTGCGCAGAAAAGCATTGGGCCAGCGGCGCTTCAGGCGTCTGATGACAGGCTTCATGGTATTGATGCTTGCGGCCTATGCGGCTGCCGGATTCATCGGCATCAAGCTTGCGGACAAACTGCTTACCGGCAAACCGGAACTGGACGTTGCGGACTTCGTCAGTGAGGAATCAACAAAGATCTATGACGGCGACGGAAAGCTGATCACGGAAATCGGACATCTCTACCGAGAGAACATCAAATATGATGACTGTCCGGAATCCCTGATCGATGCGTTCCTGGCTATCGAGGACTCCCGTTATTTCTCACATAACGGATTCGATATCCCCCGTTTCATGAAAGCGGCTGTCGAGCACGTCATCAGCCATGGTTCCCAGGGCGGCTCCACCTTCACGATGCAGCTGGTCAAGAACACCTACTTCTCCATCGATGATGAGGAAGGCGGCAAGGAACGTGAAGCAACCTATGAATACAAAGCCCAGCAGATCGTACTGGCGATGGAGCTTGAGCTCTATCTGAATAAACAGGAAATCTTTGAACTCTATGTCAACAAGCTGAACTTCGGCGGTCATATCCGCGGTGTTCAGAAAGCAGCGGAATACTATTTCGGCAAGGATGTCACCGATCTGACCCTCAGCGAATCCGCCCTTCTCGCCGGCATCATCAACCAGCCGAACGGATTCAATCCGTACAACTATCTGGAAAGCGCCACGGCAAGACGAAACAACGTGCTCTGGCTGATGCGCCAGCACGGCTATATCACCGATACGGAATACAAGCTGGCCCGCGATATCAACATCGAGGATCAGCTGGTCGGCGAAGACAACATGAACGTTGAATCCACAATCTACGGTGCTTATATCGATGCCGTGATCGAGGAAGTCAAGGAAAAGACAGGCTACGATCCGTCCCTCAAGGGCATGAAGATCTACACCGCGCTTGATCCTGACATCCAGACACAGATTGAAAAGATCGAAGACGGCGGCGTCGGAATCAGCTACACGGATGATCTGATGCAGGTTGCCATCATCACGATGAACAACCAGAACGGCGAAATCGTCGGTGTCGGCGGCGGCCGCAATTACAAAGGCGGCACCCGTTCCTTCAACCGCGCGACGCAGATGTTCAAGCAGCCAGGTTCTTCCGTCAAGCCGATTCTCGACTATGCTCTCGCATTTGAATATCTCGGCTATTCCCTCGATGAGATCATTGAGGACAAGCCGATCACATTCCCCGGTGAAAGCCGCGTTCTGAAGAATGCCGGCGGCAAATATACCGGTGACGTCACGATTAAAGAAGCACTGGCAAGATCGCTGAACATCCCTGCCATCATCACACTGGAACGCGTTGTCGGAAAGATCGGCAACGAGGCAGTCGTTGATTATCTGCAGAGCATCGGCATCTCCAGAGCCTCCTACAAGAATTTCCATCTGTCCTTCGCCATCGGCGGAAACGAATGCGAACTGACCGTCAAGCAGCTTGCCGGCGCGCATGCGATGCTGATCAACCTCGGCGTCTACAACGAACCGCATACGATCCGCAAGATCGAGTTCTCCAACGGCGACCTGTATTATCCGGAAGGACAGAATGTCCGTGCTCTCTCAAGCGGCAGCGCGTATCTGGTTGACTGCCTGACGAGGAACAACGTCGATATGCAGATCTGGAACTACATGCATATCCTGAAGAGAAAGTATCCTGTATACGCAAAGACAGGTACAACTGACTGGGGTACATCCGGCAGGCAGTACGGCATTCCGGAAGGTGCTTCCAAGGACAAGTGGATGGTCTCCTCCACTTCCCAGTACACCAACGCTGTATGGCTCGGCTATGACCAGGCGGTCAAGGGCAGAGACACATACTTCCAGAGATGGAAGGCAAACCTGAACATTCACGGAAAGATCAACAACAAGCTTCTTGATATTGAGGAACAGGTATCACCGAATACCCTCTCCGGTGTCAAGGAACCTGCGGATATCCAGGATGTCAGATACGTCTACGGCACATGGCCGCACGTCAAGCCGGAATCATGGATGGCAGGCGCGCGCATGATCACCTCCAAGGAATCCACTGCCGGTATCACAAACTACCCTCTGATCTCATCTGATGAGTATAAAGAGATTGCCCAGCCTACAACAGGCGGCGGCAAGCCTGTTCTCAGCGGTGTCACAGCATCCGTCACAAACGGTGTCCTGTCCATCCACTGGTCAAACATCAGCGGCTGCGCAGGCGGCGTAAAGGATATCTCACTGCATGATAACTGGAATGATATTCCGATGAGCGGAAGATGTCTGGTTGACCTTTCATGGCTGACAGGCAAACGCAGCGGAAGCTCAACAGGAACAGGATTCGGCGCTAAAATCTACGCCAATGACGTCCTTGTCGCAACGATCACAAGCGGATCCAACACATACTCCGGAACACCGGCTGTGATGGAAGGTACTATCAAGGTATGCGGCTACGCAGTCAACTCACTCGGCAAGAGCAACGAGATCTGCACAACGGCCGGAGTCATCGTACCGACACCGGAGCCCACGCCGACGCCAACTCCGACACCGACACCTACGCCGACTCCTACGGCAACGCCGAAGCCGACACCGACTCCTACCCCGAAGCCCACGCCGACGCCGACTCCCAAGCCAACACCTACACCGACGCCTACTCCGACTCCTACACCGACTCCGACACCTACACCGACACCTACACCGACACCGACACCTACACCTACACCGACTCCGACACCTACGCCGAAGCCGACGCCCACACCAACACCAACACCGACTCCGACACCGGAGCCGACACATACTCCTGAACCCGAACCGGAACCGACGCCGGATTCAGAAGTCAATCCGTAATATGAAAACGGTCTGCATGCGCAGGCCGTTTTATTATGGAAACATAAAAATCCGTATCCCTCATGTATGGGGTACGGATTGTTTTATATTCAGTTTTCAGCTTTCAGATCTCTGTTCATCAGATCATGGGCTGCTTCACGGGGATCTTTTCCTTCATAGAGAACAGCGTAGACCTGTTCCGTGATCGGCATTTCAATGCCTTCCTGCTTTGCGTCTTCATAGACGGCTTTGCAGGCAAAGATACCTTCAACGGTCTTGGTGTTGTTCTTCATGAATTCCGCGGCACCGCCTGCCCTGCCGATTTCAAGACCTGCCATGAAGTTTCTGGAATGTCTTGATGTGCAGGTGACGATCAGATCGCCGACGCCATCCAGTCCAAGATACGTTTCTCTTTTGCCGCCTTTGAGCACGCCATAGCGGGTGATTTCCGCAAGGCCTCTTGTCATCAGAGCAGCTTTTGCGTTATCTCCCTGGCCGATGCCTTCCAGGATGCCGCTGGCAATTGCCATGACATTCTTCAAAGCGACGCCGATTTCCGCGCCGACAACATCAGTATTGCGGTAAACACGGAAGTAGCTGTTGGAGAACAGATTCTGCACGATGGCTGCCGCCTCTTCATCTTCGGATACCGCGTTGACTGTTGTCAGAAGTCTGAGAATCACTTCCTCGGCATGGGAAGGACCGATCAGTGAAACAACTGCCCGGCGCTTGTCTTCCGGGATGATCTCACAGATCACCTGGCTGAGGCGCTTATGTGATACCGGATGGAAGCCCTTGGCGACATTGATCCAGATCGCCGGTTGATTGATTTCATCCGCTGCTTTCTTCAATACGGATTCCAGCGCCATAACCGGCACTGCCGCAAGAATGACGTCAGCGTCCGCAATAACGTGAATATCTTCCGATGCTCTGACGTTTTCATTGACCGGTGCGTCGAAGAACGCGGAATTGCGGTGATTGACATTCAGATCATTGATCTGTTCCGGGCTGATGCCCCACATGATCACATCATGTCCGTTATCCGCAAGCACCTGGGCAAGCGCTGTTCCCCAGCTGCCGGTGCCGAGTACTCTCACATTCATTCTGATACCTTCTTTCTGACGATGATACGAATGGGTGTTCCTTCAAAATCAAAGGCATGACGCAGCGCGTTCTCCAGGAAGCGCTGATAGGAGAAATGCATCAGCTTCGGATCATTGCATGAAAGAACAAATGTCGGAGGCTGCTGAGCAACCTGTGTCGCGTAGTAGACGCGGAAACGCTTGCCGTTGCGGGCAGGCGCGGGATTTGTGATCTGGGTATCCGCGATCACCTCGTTCAGGATATTTGTCGGTATGCGGCGGCAGGAGTTCTCATACACCTTGTCAACCGCCGGAATAACCGTATCGACACGCTGATGTGTTTTCGCGCTGATGAAAATGATCGGCGCGTAGGACAGATACGCGAATTCTGTTCTGACCTGTTCCGTGAAGCGATTCATTGTCTTGTCATCCTTCTCTATGGCATCCCATTTGTTTACTACGATGACAACAGGCTTTCCTGCCTCGCTTGCATATCCGGCAACGTGTTTGTCCTGTTCTCTGATTCCTGCTTCGGCATCAATCAGAAACAGCGCCACGTCGCATCTTTCAATTGCCTTCATCGCTCTCATGACGGAGTACTTCTCAACCGATTCATACACCTTGCCGCGCTTGCGGATACCGGCTGTATCAACGATGACATACGGTCTTCCTTCATGCACAAACGGTGTATCCACGGCATCTCTTGTCGTTCCCTGCACATTGGAGACGATGGATCTGTCTTCTTTCAGGATCGCGTTGACAAGAGAGGATTTGCCGACATTCGGTTCACCGATGACGGCGATGTGAATTCCCTCATCCTCATCTTTGGCATTTTCTTCCGGCATTGCCTTCAGACAGGCGTCAAGTAGATCGCCGATGCCGATGCCGTGCACGCCGGAACAGGCAATCGGATCACCGATGCCGAGGTTGTAGAACTCATAGATATTCATCAGTCTGCTCTGGTCATCGATCATATTGACAGCCAGCACGACCGGTTTGTTCTGACGCTGCAGGATCTGGGCAATATATTCATCATCATCGGTCAGTCCTGTCTTTCCGTTGACAACGAACAGGATCACGTCCGCCTCATTGATGGCAATCTGTACCTGGGCGCGGATTTCTTCCTGATACGGCTGGTCCTGAAGCTGGATCCCGCCGGTATCGATCAGCTGGAAATGCCTGCCGGCCCAGTCTGATGTCGCATAGATTCTGTCACGCGTAACGCCGGGTGTGTCTTCAACAATGGAAACACGCTCACCGGCAATTCTATTAAAGATCGTAGACTTGCCTACGTTCGGCCTGCCTACGATCGCAATCATTCCACTCTTCATGTTATGCCTCCCTGTTCAGGAACGGCTCGGCAAGTGCATAGATGGCACTGCATACTTCTTCGATCGTCATATATGACGTATCGATTTCTGTGGCATCATCCGCCTTCTTCAGCGGTGAAGCTGCACGGTGTGTGTCCTCATAGTCACGCTGACGGATTTCCTCCGCAATCGTTGCTATGTCACTTGTCGGAATTCCCTTCTCGATATTCTGCTTATATCTGCGCTCAGCTCTTGCCTCCGGAGAAGCCGTCATGAAAATCTTGACTTCCGCATCCTTCAGCACGACAGTGCCGATATCGCGTCCGTCCATGATGTATCCCTTCTCTTCCGCCATCTTCTGCTGGCGTCTGACGAGCTCTTCACGCACCTTCGGAAGCTTGGAAACAGCGCTTGCCGCAAGGCTGTTCTCATCCGTGCGGATTGCCTGTGACACATCTTCCCCGTCCATGAACACTTCTCCTGTGCTCAGAAGACGGATATCTGTATCTTCCAGCATGGCGCAGACGGATGCTTCATCATCCAGTGCGATGCCGCTGCGCACTGCCTTCAGCGCAGTGCAGCGGTACATGGCACCTGTATCCAGATGAACGTATCCGAGCTTTTCAGCAAGTTTCTTGGCAATTGTGCTTTTTCCGGCAGCACTGGGGCCGTCTATCGCAATATTGATTTTCATAGTCTTACATCCTCGAAATAACGATCCAGTAAATCACGATGCCGAGAATCACAATCAGAGCAATGATCAGGACGATCAGCACGATATTCAGGATCCGGTTGGTCTGGCGCATTTTGTCATTGACTTCATTGAGGTTATCCTCATAATCATCCAGCTGTGCGCGCATCTGGGTTGTTTCATTAAGCAGCTGCTGTCTTGTCGTACGGTCATCTTCATAGCTGCTCTTGTCATAGGCAGGCGCTGCAGGTGCAGCTGGTGCCGGTTCATCATCACTCAGATATCCCTGTCTGCGGGAACCGTTGACGAGGTTCTGCACTTCCGCCATGATGTCTTCCTTGGTCAGGTTCTGCGAAGGTTCTTCCTTGTAGGAGGTTGTCACCGGAATCTTCTCGGTGTTCTCAAAGGCGTCTTCATATTTTCTGTGCCTGGAATTCATGAACGGAATATCCGCTGTATCGTTATCCTTTGGCTTCGGCGGATACGGCTTGGAGGGAGCCGGTGTCTCCGGCATTTTCTCACGGATATTCTTCAGCACATTCACCTGTGTATTCTCACTGACGGCATTGCCCTGATCAATGTTGTACTGCTTGACCTCACGGATGTACTGGTCAAGGAAGTCATTGTCAAAGCCGCTGCTGTTCTCATTCTCATCCATGAAGTTCTCATCAAACACCGGCTTGTTTCTGGACTGTGTTCTGGAGAGAACAGGCTCGGGAACAGGTTCCTGCACCCTTGCATGCTGAGCTTCATGAACATCTTCCCGGACTTCCTGAGGAGCGCTGAAATTCTGAGCATCAATTCTGTTCAGACGGCGTTCAAACCGGGAAAGTTCTTTCGTTGTTTCTGTACTGCCTGTATCGTTCTGCAGGCCGTCCCGCAGGTTTTTGTATTTTTCCATTCGTGACAAACTGGCCATAATCAACCTCACTTAATCGAATTACACTTTATTATAGCACAGAATCACGCGGCGCAGAAAAAAGGCTGCCTGAGCAGCCTGTGCTTATCTGTGCAGAAGCGGTGATACTTTCTTGTAGAGCAGCGCGGTGATAACGCTGACGATCACACCCTTGATGAAGTTGAATGGAACCGTTCCGTATACGACGAGTGTTCCGATATCCTTGATGCCGGCAATCGCGCTTGCCATGCCGAGGATTGCTTCCATGCCAAAGGCTGCGGAATAAACCGGAATCAGCACGAAGTAGTTGAACAGCGCTCCGACAACCGTCATGGTGATCGTTCCGGCGCAAAGACCGATCACAGCGCCTTTTCTTGTCTTGCGGAACTTGTATACAAGACCTGCCGGGATAACAAGTGCAGCGCCGATCGTGAAGTTGGCAAGTTCGCCGATGCCGAGTGTTGTCGTCGGCTTGATCAGGAATTTCACCAGGATCTTGACGCCTTCGATCAGAACACCCTCTGCCGGGCCCATGGCGAATGTGCCAAGCAGTGCCGGAATGTCGCTGAAGTCAAGCTTGTAGAATGTCGGGAACGGAGGAATCACGAATTCCAGATACATCAATGCGCCGGCAAGCGCGCCGAGCACTGCGATTCTGGCAATCGATCTGACCGAGAAGAATACTGAAGCTTTGTTTTCCATGTTTTATCCTTTCTGCCTCAAAAAAAGAGGTTTCACGATAAAACCTCGGGTTTACAAGATTAAGACGATAACATCTCTTTCATCCAGACTTTACTGTCGCCACCGGAATCAGACCGGTTCAGCCTTTCGGCTCGCGGGGTATACCGCCGGTCGGGAATTGCACCCTGCCCTGAGTTTTATCATCTGTATTATACAATTCAGCATGTATTACTTCAATTGTAATGCACAGAAAAAGCTGTGTGCGTGACACAGCTCATACATCATTACGCGGTAAGCAGCGTTTTCATCAGTTCGATGATATCGGCGAACGCGAAGCCGGCAAACTTGATGCCTGCCAGGGCAAACAGGAATGTCAGTACCAGCATGCAGATAATCTGCACGGTCTTGGGCATCGCGAGGAACAGGTCCATGCTGTAGCCCTTGAGCATCAGTCCGGTAACGCATGCCGCAGCAAACAGCGCTGTCGCAAGTCCTGCGTTGAAGTGAAGCAGAACACAGCTGAGAATCATCAGGACGCCTGTGAACACGCCTCCTCTGCCGTTGATCTCCGTGATCTTGACAGCCTTGACAGGTCTTTTCATGAAGCCGCTGACAATGCTCAGAAGGAAATCTCCGAGGTATTCCGCTGCCAGGCAGAATACGCAGATCTTTAAGGCCATCAGAACCTCAGAAGTGAAGTTCATCCGGATGAAGCCGTAAGCTTCGGTATTGATCAGCATCTTTGCGGCTGACGCGAAGAACCATCCGAAAGCAAACCATTTGATCACGTTGATCAGCAGGATACTCATGGCGCTGATCGTCAGATCATCGATCATCGATACCTTTTCCATCGCATATCCCGGATTGACAAGCATCTCGACAACACTGGAACGCGGGGTATCGATCAGATCCTGCACTGCTTCTTCCTTCTGTTCGGCAATGCGCTCTTTTCTTGTCTTCGGCATTCCTTCTGCCGCGATATTCTTTTTCTCTTCTTCCGAAAGGACCTTTTCGGTATACAGAAAGCTGCTGAGCTTTCCGCCGAGACCCTTCGGCTCAGCCTTGACTTTCTTTGTTTCAGCAGCTGCTGTCCTGACGACTTCCGGCGCAGGTGCTGTCTGCTGTATTGTTTCCGTCACCGCTTCAGCGGCAGCCGGTTCTGACGCATGTCTGTAGCGCACATGTCTGTATGCCACAGCGCGTTTTCTGTTTTCCACGGGAGTATTTGAACGTTTTCCCCTGGCTCCCAAATAAACTCTGGTCATTCCATCACCTCCATACTGCATTAATCAACGAACAAAATGTGCCTTGCAGCACATTGTCAGTGATTATGCTCTTCCAGAATACTTTCCGTCAAGTGTGGAAATGATAACCATTTCACCGTTCTGAATAAAGAGCGGGACCTTGATTTCAAGCCCTGTCTCAAGAACGGCATTCTTTGTGGCGGAAGTTGCCGTATCGCCCTTGACTGCCTGTTCGCATTCCGTGATCTGCAGTTCAACCTTATCGGGAAGAATGACACCCAGGATCTCTTCTCCGTACATGGAGATGAAGACGTTGTCATTGACCTTCAGGAACTGCATTTCCCATTCCAGACGCGTCTTGTCGATTTCAACCTGATCATATGTGTTTGTATCCATGAAGACGAGGTTTGTTCCGTCATCATACAGATACTGCATTTCCTTCTTCTCGATGTGGGCAAGTTCAACCTTGTCACCGCCGGTGAAAGACATTTCATTGATAACACCAGTGCGGACGTTCTTTACCTTGACCTTGATGATCATCTGACGCATCGCTGTCTTGTTGTGGTCGACATTGATGACTGTCAGAATGTCATTGCCGTATTCAAACGTCATTCCCGGTTTCAGATCATTTACAATTACCATGCTTTGTACCTCTGTTTTCTACCTGATTACCTAAAAATTCTAACATATAGAAGGTATATTGCAAGCAGAAACCACAGTCTCAAAGCCCCGGCAATTCTTACAATACGCTTAAGAATCCGGGGCTCTGATCAGCTTTTCTCAGAATACACGTCATTGGTATTCCGTTCAAAAACACAGTTGATGATCCTGCCGGAAACAGGATCCAGGTACACGGTGATGGTCTCGGGAAGACTGCCTTCAAAGACAATGGTGCGGATTGCCTGAACCTCTTCCTCTTCTTCCCGGTTTTCCAGTTCGCATTTCAATGCCGCAATTGCGGAAGCCTCCTGCACGAAGTACGCAGTGTCTGTCCTGAGGTTCAGCACTGTCATCATGCTGAACTTCTGAATGAGTATGGAGACAGCGCACAGCTCGCTGATGCATAGAAAGCAGATCAGAAACCAGGTGCTGACAAAGCCTTCACTGCAATGGGCAGAGTACCGCTTCATACTGCTTTCCCTTTCGTTCATAAATAACATACAGAAGATCGTTCCGTTCAATAAAGCGGCCGCCCTCCACCATCGCAAGCATGATCTCCGTACCGGGTGAAATCAAAAGCCAGTCGCCGGTAAAGCGCAGAAGGCGATCCTCATTCTGATAGGAAAACCGGACGGTGTTCCCTTCCGTATGCACATCATATGAGAGCATTAATATCCGTCTGAGCTGTGAGAGCGCGATCCTGTCCTGCACTTCTTCCCGGAAGCGCAGACAGCCGGAGATGGAAGAAAGACACAGGATCACTGCCGGCGCCAGCATCAGGCAGATGATCATCGCTGCCGCGGTTTCCTTCAGTATGAATCCTCTGCATCGCATGCCTTCTCACACCTTTCCGTATTTCCAAGTCCATTTACTGCCATTTCTTCCTGGGAATCGATTTCTTTCCTGATCTGTTTTGATGTGTTGATATCAGATGAAATCAGACAGACCGTGATCACGGCTGTGAGTGCCGTTACAAATACCGCCAGCAGCGCATCCGGCAGAACAAACCCTCTGTTATCTGAGAACAAGACGGCCGCCTCCAAGCTCAATGACGATCTTTCTGCCGTTGGAGAAATGCAGTGTTCCGGCTTTTCTGACATTCCCGTTTTCATTGAAATGAATCACTCCCTGCGCAGAAGCAAAATCCCTCGGCAGTGAGGACGCGATGGCTTCTGACTGCGCAAGCAGATAGGAAGCAGGAAAGATTCTTCTTTCATCGCTCTCCATCATGCGCACAGGCGGCGCAAACGCGGTGAGCGTTCCCAGCATCAGAAGAACAATCAGTATTTCGTTCAGCATACCCGCCTCAGTCGATATACGCCTGTCCGTTGGAAATCGTCAGATGCTTTGAACCATCGCATGTAAGCTGATCACTGCTTAAAAAGCCGGCACTGACAAGATCGGAGACACTGGACGGGAATGCATCGTATTCCAGCTTGTACTGCAGGATCGCCGCGTCAGCCACCTTTTCAATGGCCTTGCAGCCTTTGCTGTTGACAACTGAGAGTGTCTTCTGGATATTCGGCACAGTCAGAAGAAACAGCACGCTGACAATCAGTACGACGATTGTCATTTCCAGCAGCGTAAATCCTTTGTTGTTTTTGATCATACGTATCACTTCCTTTCTTTTTACAGATTCTGCATCATCTTCATCGGCATCAGCATCACCAGATACACAAATACGATCATCACGCCGATCACGGCATAGGAGAGCAGCTGAACGGCTGAGGAGAAGCGGCGGATCAGCGTTTCCGTCCTGAGACTGCTCATCTGCAGATATCCTTCCAGCATCTTTTCGCACTGCGAGGCATGAAATGCCGTTCTGAGAAAACGGGACAGCGAAGGATCCACGTCAATGGCAGACACAGCCGTTTCAAAATCACTGCCGTGTGAAAGCATTCTGTCCATCTCTTCCGCGATCAGTCCGACAAGCGGCTTGCCTTCCAGGTTCTGTAACAGATGCAGCGTATTGATCGTTGAGATATTGCGCCTGACGCATTCCAGGTAATAGCGGGAAAAGTCTTCCGAGGCATGGCGTATCATCAGGATTCCCCTGTTATGTGCCGCAAGAAACAGATATGTTTTCCGGATCCGTTTCGGACGGGTACAGAATACCGCAAGCAAAGATCCTGCAAGAAAGAGAACAAACAGGACCGCCGAGACGGTCTGAATCAGAATGCGCACGCCGTCCAGTCCTCCTTCCGTCACATGGAAACTCGCCAGCAGGCTGATCATCCGCGGCAGAACAAAGGACGAAAACAGACAGATCCCGGCCAGTGTTCCGCACATCATCAGGATCGGATACAGCATCTGCCTGATGATTTTCTGACGGATCTGTTTCTCATTGGCCATGACTGTCATCGAAAGCGAGAGCGCCTGATGAAACGGCAGCACCTGCAGGAAACCATCCATGACATTTCCCAGTCCGCGCGTCAGCAGTGATGGAAAGAATGATGCCAGCTGTTCTCCTTTCGCGAGACGCTCACGGACCAGCGTGAACGCATCC
>ONSK01000219.1 GCA_900320455.1 uncultured Erysipelotrichaceae bacterium
CTGGAAGAGAGACTAAAATACTTCAAGGACAACGGCAAGCTGCTGGAAGCGGAACGCCTCGAGCAGAGAACCCGCTTCGATCTCGAAGCACTCAGAGAAAACGGCTACTGTTCCGGCATTGAGAACTATTCGATGCACATCGACGGCAGAAAGACCGGACAGAGACCGTGGAATCTGTTTGACTACTTCCCGAAAGACTTCCTGCTCATCGTGGATGAATCACATGTATCACTGCCTCAGGTCAGAGGCATGTACAACGGTGACCGGCAGAGAAAACAGGTGCTGGTGGATTATGGATTCCGTCTTCCTTCCGCCCTGGACAACAGACCGATGCGCTTCGATGAATTCGAAGGCATGATCAATCAGGCAATCTACTGCTCGGCAACGCCCGGTGATTACGAACTGGAAAAGACAGACGGAAAGGTCGTTGAACAGATCATCCGTCCGACTGGACTGCTCGATCCCCGCATCACCGTCAAGCCTACAAAAGGCCAGGTGGATGACATCTGCGAAGCGCTGGATGAGAGAATCGCGAAGAAAGAACGCGTGCTGATCACAACCCTGACAGTGCGCATGGCAGAGGATCTGACAGATTACCTCAAGGAGAGAGGATACAAGATCGCCTATCTCCATCACGAAACAAAGACACTGGAAAGAACGGAGATCATCCGTGATCTGCGTCTCGGCAAAGTGGATGCCATCGTCGGCATCAACCTGCTGAGAGAAGGTCTCGATATCCCGGAAGTATCCCTGGTATGCATCCTCGACGCGGACAAGGAAGGCTTCCTCCGTTCCGAACGTTCACTGATCCAGACCATCGGACGTGCAGCGAGAAACGCAAACGGCGAAGTATACATGTACGCTGATGTGATGACAGATTCCATGCGGAAAGCCATCACCGAGACAGACCGCAGAAGAGCAATCCAGGAAGCGTATAACAAAGAACACGGCATCGTGCCGAAGACCGTCATCAAGAATGTGGAATCCGCGATCCGCGGCAAGGAAACACGCGAGATGGCGCAGAAGTACATGAAGCGCAAGCACAAGATGTCAAAGGCAGACAACGAGAAGCTGATCCGCGACATGGAAAAGGAAATGAAAGAAGCAGCCGCAACACTCGACTTCGAGAGAGCTGCCGAACTGCGCGATATGATTTTCGAACTCAAATCAGAAATGGCATAGGAGGTACAGTATGGATTACGATAAACTCTTGGCACAGAAGGCAAAGGAAATGCGTCCGAGCGGCATCAGGAAGTTCTTTGACCTCGTTGCGGAAATGCCGGAATGCATCTCCCTGGGTGTCGGTGAACCGGATTTCCAGACACCGTGGGATATCCGTGACGCAGCGATCCATTCCCTGGAAATCGGCAGGACAAAATACACGTCCAATGCCGGTCTGAAAGAACTCAGACTTGCCATTCTTGACTACGTAAAGCGCAAGTACAATATGCACTACGCACTGAACAATGTCATGGTGACCGTCGGAGGCTCAGAGGGCATTGACCTAGCGATCAGAGCACTGATTGAACCGGGAGATGAAGTCATCATCACCGAACCGTGCTACGTCAGCTATGAACCGATCACAACGCTGACAGGCGGTGTTCCCGTTCATCTTGCGACAAAAGAAGAAAATGACTTCCGTGTCACAGCGGAACAGATCAGAAATGCCATCACTCCGAAAACAAAGATGCTGGTGCTTGGCTATCCGAACAATCCGACCGGCGCAGTCCTGCGCCATGAGGACATGGAAGCGATTGCCGAAGTATTGAAAGATACCGATATCATCGTCCTTTCCGATGAAATCTATGCCGAGCTTGCCTATGGATACAAATACGAATCCATCTCCACATTCCCCGGCATGAAGGAGAGAACGATCGTCATCGGCGGTTTCTCCAAGACATTCTCCATGACCGGATGGCGTCTTGGCTATGCGATCGGTCCGGAAGAGCTGATCTCAGTAATGATCAAGATTCATCAGTCCTGCATCATGGCAGCACCCACCACATCCCAGTACGCAGCCATCACCGCGCTGAAGGACTGCGATGACGACGTGGAAGAAATGCGCAGGCAGTATGATCTGAGAAGACAGTACTGTGTCAGGAAGCTGAATGAGATGGGACTGAAGACATTTGAGCCGAAAGGCGCGTTCTACGTCTTCCCCAACATCACATCATCCGGCATGACCAGCGATGAATTCTGCGAAAAGCTCCTGGCAGAAAAGCATGTCGCGATCATTCCCGGCACCGCCTTCGGAGAAAGCGGCGAAGGCTTTGCCCGTATCAGCTATGCCTACAGCATCGACCACCTCAGAGAGGCAATGAAACGGATTCAGGAATTCCTGAATGAACATAAGGAGGAAACAGACAATGGATGAAATGAAACTTCTGGATGTGCTTTCCCTGCATCCCCGCGCAACCGTCACGGATCTTGCGGATATTCTCGGTGAAAGCGAAGACAATGTGGACAGCGCCATGAAGGATCTCGAGAACAAGAAGATCCTGTGCGGCTATCATACCGTCATCAACTGGGACAAGACGAATATCGATCATGTGGATGCCTTCATCGGTGTCAGCGCCAAGCCCGAAAGAGGAAAGGGCTATGACAAGATCGCAGAACGAATTGCAAAATTCCCGGAAGTCAGCGCTCTGTA
Source organism: uncultured Erysipelotrichaceae bacterium (assembly GCA_900320455.1). Lineage (GTDB taxonomy): Bacteria > Bacillota_I > Bacilli_A > Erysipelotrichales > Erysipelotrichaceae > Bulleidia. The sequence continues at coordinate 2,651 of ONSK01000219.1, forward strand.
TCTGACCAGCGGAACATCAGAATTCCTGCTCAGTGTCAATGCGAAGACAATGCGCGAAGTCGCGGACTTCGTCGGTGAAAAGCTCGCTCCGATCGAAGGCGTAGCAGCAACCGTGACAATGTTTGTTCTGAAGAAGTACAAGGTCAACGGCGTCATTATGGACATGGAACCGGAAGTCGAAGACGACAGAATGCCTGTATCTGCCTGAATACACGAGATGAATCGATGCAGAAAACAACAGGACAGCTGATCAGAGAAGCAAGAAAAAAAGCACAGCTCACGCAGAAGGAGCTGGCAGGAAGACTGAATATTTCGGAATCCACACTTTCCAAGTGGGAAAACGGTACGAACAGTCCGAAACCTGATGATCTGATCAGAATTTCAGATAAACTGGGTATTTCCCTGAAAGAACTGATTCATGAAGAATCTTCAGAAGACAGTGGAAATACATTACCTCAGAAGCTTTCTCTGGCAGGTACTGAAGCACTGAGTCAGAGCAATGATTTTGTACTCAGGATTCCGGATAAAGATCTGGTGATCGTCGCAGTAATGATCATTATTGCGATATTTATTAATCCCTTAGGGATTTTCATGATGCCTTTTGTACTATATCTTGAAATCAAAAAGAAGATGCCAAAAATGCTGATATTCGCTACGGTTGTGCTGACAATCTATCTATTTGAAGAATTCTGGTTTTATATGGGTTTTGTCCCCTGGGATACAGTAGTAGGATATGAAAATATTTAAAATTCTATGATAGGCTGACAATAAGCTCATCATTCTGTATTTCAGCAATCAATTTATGTATGAATTTTGAAAAAAAGCTGCCTGCTCGTAACTGAGTAAGCGGCTTTTTTGCGTATTCTTTGCCGTGCACGGACGGGTGTAACGGAAACCATCATAAAAATGATGAATAACAATCTTTTCATTTGTACTTCTCTCCTTCTGCTATCAGTTTATTGTTCTGGAGAAATATAGCAAGGTCAGCTTTTGGCAAACAGGGCTGACTTGACGATACATCAAGTTACTTTCCGGATTATCAAGTCCAAAAATGCCGGACTTTCCGAATCCTCAAGTGACTTTCCGTTACAGCCAGTAAGTGTGTTAGTCAACTAAGATAAAGTAGATACAGAAAGGACTGTACGACATGAATATCGGTAGATATAAAAACGGTGATTAGACACTGGTGTATGTAATCAAGTGCATTGATTACACAGGCGGAGTGGGGATGGATAAATATATTCTTTCACTTCAATAGCTTATGATCCCTCTTATTAAAGTCAAATAACAATCACCTGCGGATACATTTCACACAGGCAATTGCCAGATGGATATACGAGTACTTTTACAACAACTTTGAGACATAAAAAGCATAATCAGGAGGGAATTCAAAATGAAAAAGACAATTGCGATTTTGATTGCTGTAATGCTTGTCTGTGCCGGCTTTGGCTTCTGGTTTCGTGACCATGGAATCGCAAAGAACGGAAAAGATATTGCGATGATTCAGGAAATCAATCCC
>ONSK01000211.1 GCA_900320455.1 uncultured Erysipelotrichaceae bacterium
ATATACAAAAGAATAATACTTTCTATATTGCGCCATTCATCCCATGCCTGAAGGCACGAGCTTTCTGGACGGTTTTCTTAGTAAATGACAGAGAACGTGTCTTTCCTCAGATGAAAGACGCTTCTTTTGTATGTATCTGTCATGCTATGATGAAGGCGGAGAAAGATGCGTATGAAGAAAAAAATCATGGCCGCAGTATCAGCGATGATGCTGTGCGCATGCACCGGAACAAAGCCAGAACCTGTACCGGAACCCGGACAGACAGACGAACCGGTTTCAGCGCCGGATCAGGAGGATGAAATGGTGGATGGAGTGCTGTTTAAAAAAGATCCTGAATATTGCCGTCTGAGTCTGCGGATGGAATATCCCGGAGACGGACTGACAGCTGAAATCAGCGTGATCAAGCCGGACGGAACAGAGCTGTATTCCTATCAGACACGCAGTGATTACGAGGATGTTTCAGAATATGCCGCCTATGCCTGCCAGGAAAGCGGCTATTACGGACCAATCCGGTTTTCCGTGACTTTCAGAGGACCGGAGAAAGAATACGGTGAAGTGAAAACTGATATCTTTGAGGCATCTGAATATCTTCCCGCAGAAGAAACAGTCGATCATACCGGTAAAAAACTGACGATATTCAGATGGAGCAGACAAAAAGCAACTTCATATGTTGAAGAACTGAAAGATACGTTCGACTCATTTGATATCTATGCAGGAAAGAAAGAAACGACATTCTACGGATACTGGTATGACAATTCCGGAAAAGGGAAGACTGTTGAAAGAAAAATGAAGGACAGCGATCTCGAAACATTCATGAAGTATATCGAAAACGGAATCGTGAAAAGAAAGGATCTCATGGATCCTTACCTGCAGGTCCTGGATGCTCCGATGCCTGAAGTCCTGAGGGCTGAATATGAAGGATTCAGCAGTCTGGAAAAGAAATGGTACGAATTCTCAATGGACCGGGAAGAGAAAAAGACAATGCTGGAGGCAGTCTACCAGTACTGCAAAACCGGGAAGTGGCCGTCATGATCAGAATCGTAAAACAGGGAAAGAATCTTCTGAAAAAAGAACTGACGATCGAAGCAGACGATGAGCTTCTTGCCCGTCTTCAGAAGCTGATCCGCAGAAGGAATGAAGCGGTGATCAGTGAAGAGGAACAGGAGAACTGGAAACTTTATGACGCAACGCTTGCCATGGCGGTAAAAGCCGGCATGAAGACGTGGCCTCAAGAAGATCTTGCGATGCCTGAGAATCTGCTCAATACCGAAGCGGAGGATCAGATCGCGGACAGGCTGCTTGCCGGAAGGAAGTTTGACAAGCCGGAAGACTTCAGCTATTACATCAACGCGGAAACACTGCGTGAGATGATGACACAATAAGAAAAGGGCAGAGATCATTCTCTGCCCGTGTTTTATTTACAGCCAGTTTTTCTCAGTGATCGTGCATTCATAGCCGTGAATCATGATCTTGTCGCCGATATGGAGCTTGTCCTTTTTGGCAAGGATATAGCCGTTGTTGACATTCTTCACATAGGAGTAGACAAGTTTGGATACACGTCCGATCTCCTCTTCTTCACCGTCAATGAATACCGGTTCGCCCGGTCCGCCGTACTGCTTGGAGCGGATGTAGAAGTTTTCGTTCGGGTCTGTGACAATGAAGCCGACCATCTCTCTTTCCGGACCGTTTTCCTTCACCTTCAGAAGAGCTTCTTTGCCGATGAATTCCTTGTCCCAGTTGATGTTCTTTTCCAGTCCGACTTCAAACGGATTGGTATGGGCCAGATCACGCATGTAATAGAAGCCTGCTTCTGTCGGCAGTGTCCAGGCAAATACCTGGAATTCCGTCAGTTCCATACCGCCGGCTTCCTTCACTGCCGCATCGATCAGATCCTGCACGGCATCTGCGTCATCCGCACTGCAGTAGACCTCATAGCCCAGCTTTTCACCGGTGAAGCCGCCGCGGTTGATGATGACGTCAATGTCATTCATCTTCGCGCTGCAGTTGGCAAAGAACTTCAGTTCTTCAACGCCGCCTTCGATCAGCTTGTTCATGACATCCTTTGACTTCGGTCCCTGGATGGAGAACATGTGCCAGTCTTCCGTGATTTCTGAGGAATCGATGTCATAGTCATCGCTGTGGAAATAAATCCAGTCATCGAGATTTGTCGCGTACAGGGTGGATACCCAGTATTTCTCTTCATCCATGTGCATGACGACAACGTCATCGATGATTTCGCCTTTTTCGTTGAGGATGGTTGTGTAGCGGTCTCTGCCGACCCTGAGGTTGTCAATGCGGTTCGGGCAGATCCAGTCGAGGAACTTTCCGGCATCCGGTCCGGTCACTTCCATCAGCTGGTGTGTAAACAGATAATATCCGACGTTTTCACGGACAGCCATGTGTTCACGGCGTTTCCAGTCATCATCTTTGAATATATTTTTATACATATCTGCAGGACTCCTCACATGAATTTATCGATCTTTTTCGCGATTTTGATGCGCATCTTTCCCTTCGGGGAATCTTCTTCCCACAGGGACCA
>ONSK01000245.1 GCA_900320455.1 uncultured Erysipelotrichaceae bacterium
CGCGAAGTCGGTCATCTCAGCAGTCCTTCTGACAGTGATTGCCTCACTGGCTCTCACCGGGATTTATCTGCTTTTCAGCACACCGCTGATCACATTCTTCGGTGCGGCAGTCAATGAACAGACATTTGCCTTCGCGAGGGAATACTTCTTCTGGATTGCCCTCGGCATTCCGTTCTATATGTTCGGCCAGGGTCTCAATCCCGTCGTCAGATCTGACGGAAGCCCGAAGACGGCCATGGCGCTGACACTTTCCGGCGCGGTGCTGAATGTCATACTGGATTCTGTGATGATTTATATTCTGCACTGGGGAATGGCAGGCGCAGCGGCTGCGACGGTCATCGGCCAGATCGTCACGGCAGTGCTTACCGCACGATACCTTGCGTCAATGAAATCCGTCAGGATCAAAGAAGAAAAGGTACAGCTGTATCCGGCAGTTATGAAGCGCTATCTGCCCCTGGGCATTACCAGCTTCCTGTCGCAGATCTCACTTGTCGCATCCATGGCGGCAGTCAATTCCATGGTCATGAAACACAGCATGGCTGATCCGCTGTTCTCTGATCCCTCACTGACCCAGATCCCGATGGCGGTCATCGGAATCGTCATGAAATTCTTCCAGATCGTCATTTCCGTCGTGGTCGGAACGGCTGCCGGCTGCGCGCCGGTTGCGGCTTACAACACCGGCGCAAAACGCAATGACAGAGTACTGGCGCTGTTCAGACTTCTGCTGAAGACGGAAGCACTGACGGGTCTGATCGCGCTGATGATTGCCGAACTGATGCCGCATCAGCTGATCCGTCTGTTCGGCGCGGCAAATGAAAGCGTGTATTATACTGCATTTGCCGTGAAGACTTTCCGCATTTATCTCTGCATGATTCCGCTGGCATGTGTAAACAAAGCGTCATTCATCTACCTGCAGGCATTGGGAAAAGCAGTGCTTTCCACGGTTCTCTCAATGATCAGGGAAGTGGCCTTCGGCGTTCTTCTGCCGATCATCCTTCCGCTGTTTTTCGGGCTTGACGGGATTCTCTATTCCATGCCGGCGGCGGATATCATGACATTCGTGATTACCTGCTTTGCCATCGTGTATATCTTCTCCATTCTGAAGGAACCGGAAGGCGCTGTATCGCTTTCCTGATATGACAGCTGAAAAAGCTGTCTTTTTCTTCGTTGACAGAAGCCTGTGCAATCAACGAAAATGATACCGGAGGCTTTTCTCATGAACATTCTCATTTTAAACGGAAGCCCGCGTCCGAAGGGAAATACCGCGCAGATGATCTCCGCGTTTATTTCCGGTGCGGATGAAGCGGGACACATCTGCACGGAAATCAATGTATGCAGAAAGAGTATCCGCGGATGCCTTGCCTGTGAATACTGCCATACAAAAGGAAACGGACAGTGCATTCAGAAAGATGATATGCACGAGGTATACGAGGCATTGAAAGAAACGGATATGCTTGTTCTTGCCTCGCCAATCTACTATCACGGCATCAGCGGACAGCTCAAATGCGTCATTGACCGCTTCTACAGCGCTGCATATCCGAAGAAGCCGGAGAAGCTGAAAAAGGTGTGTGCGATCTACTGCTCGGGAGATCCCGACATGTATGAAGGAGCTCTGTTCTCATACAGAGGCGATTTCCTGGAATATCTTGAACTGGAAGACTGCGGTGTATTCACCGTGCATGGCGATGTGGATGAAGTGGATCTTTTGAAGATCCGCAAAGCCGCATCAGAACTTTGACAGGAAGGTGTATCTATGTTCTACTGGGGCAATTCCGTTTCCAGCATGCAGACAGAAGGCGGCTGGAACGAAGGCGGCAAATCACTGTCCGTATACGACATTGTGAAGCCCGCTGAACACAGAAGCGACTGGCACTTTGCGAATGACAACTATCATCACTACGAAGAAGACATGGATCTGATGCAGGATCTTGGCATGAACATGTACCGCTTCCAGGTATCCTGGTCCAGATGCGTCAAAGACGGATGCGGCGAATTCAACGAAGAGGGATTTGC
>ONSK01000210.1 GCA_900320455.1 uncultured Erysipelotrichaceae bacterium
GCGGAAATACTGATTCCATCCTCATACAGCACATATCCGGATTCTGTCACAACCTGTCTGATTTCACCGGATGCGTTATAGGCTTCCGTTTTGTTTCCGCTGTGATAAATCAGAGGAAGCACTTCTCTTGCGCTGACGGTGATGACACCGTTTTCTTCCTTGAATCCGATTTTGGAAATACACAGCGCGGAACCCGGTTCCATCGTTTCCACAACCAGATTTTTATCGTTCACAGCTGCCTTCCAGATCAGTGATGTCTCCTTCTGGCCGATGACAAAGTACCGGAAGAACGGTACGGCCAGGATCAGCAGCGCTGCCGCTGTTACACCGATCACGATTTTCTTTGTTCTGTTTCTGACTTTCTTCAGATAATCAATTTTCTTCATTTCTGCGCTCTTTTCTATCTCAGTTTCCTGTTTCATTTCCTTTAACATTTCAGAGCATTCCCTGCATCCGGCAAAATGTTCCTCAATATCTTTCCCAGTCTCTTCACTCAACAGTCCATCCGCGTACAGCGGCAGAAGATCCTGTACAACATGGCATTCAAGTTTACTCATATTCCTGCATCTCCTTTCTGAGCCTGACTTTTCCTCTGTAGAAGGTGACACGTGCGTTCTCCTCGCTGATGCCGAGCACCTCTGCGATCTCTTTGAACGAGAGCTCTGAATACAGCCTCAGCATCATGATTTCACGCTGCGGATCCGGCATCGCGTGGATCCGTTTCATCAGTTCCAGGCTTTCCTGTTTCCGGTATACCTGTTCCTCGACAGAATCCGCGGAGGGATATGTTTCATCAATTTCCTCGGAATACCTGTTCTTTCTTCTGTATTCCTTCAGCTTGTTTGCGGCAATTCCGCAGAGCCACGTGGTTACTTTGCAGGTGCCGTCATATTTCTCCGCATCTTTCACTGCCTGATAGAAGGTTTCCTGTGTCACTTCTTCCGCAATGGTTTCGTCATGGGTAAAAGAGAGAATGTATTTATATACAATGATGGAATAGTTTCTGTATATTTCTTCCATATCCTGCATATCCTCTTCCCTCCTTTCACTCATATATGCATTCCGGACGCATTTCGTTACAAACTTTTTCAAAAATATTTTACCTCATGGATTTTTTGAAGAACAGGGACACTGCCGCCGCAGAGATGTCTTTCTGTGGTACAATCTTTGACGGGAGATTTACAATGCTAAAGAAACGACTTGGAATTCTCGGCGGCATGGGACCGGAGGCAACGGCAGTCCTGTACGAGAGAATCACAAAAAATACTGAAGCTGCCTGTGACCGTGATCACCTTGATATTCTGATCTGGTCACACGCATCGATCCCGGACAGGACGGAAGCGATCCTCTCCGGCAATACTGAAAATATCCGTTCCATCCTCAGAGAAGATTCAGAGATGCTGAAGAATGCCGGATGCAAGTGTCTTGTCATTCCCTGCAACACATCGCACAACTTCCGTGATATCTACCGTGACATCTTCGGCGACGGATTCATTGACATGATCGAGGAAACGTCCATCTACGCTCAGCGCCGCGGTGTTCAAAGGGCAGGCATCCTGGCAACAGACGGCACGGTCAGCGCAGATCTCTACGGCAGAGCGCTGCGCGGCAGAGGCGTTGAGGCAGTCTATCCTTCAAAGGAAGATCAGAAAACTGTCATGAGCATCATCTACGATCAGATCAAGAAAGGACAGAAGGGAAACCTGGATGAATTCAATCAGGTAACAGCGCATCTGAAGGAACAGGGATGCGACGCGGTGATCCTGGCATGTACGGAACTGTCCGTGCTGAATACGAATTACGGTCTGGATCCTGCCTTCCATATCGACGCCATGGACGCCGTGACAAAAGCATGCATCAGAGCATGCGGCGGCATCTACAAGGGAATCCTGTAAGAAGCAGTTCATACGAACTGTTTTTTTGATGGATTTTCAAAAAGAATCCTGTATAGTATACGAATGGAAACAAGAGGATTTTATGGCAAGAACACTGACAAGAGCACAGGAAATTGAAAGAAGCGTCTTCAAGCGGTACAAAAGCAAGATCTGGGCACCCTTCCTGACGGCAATCAATACATATGAACTGATCAGCCCCAATGACAGAATCGCTGTATGCATCTCCGGCGGCAAGGACAGCATGTTAATGGCAAAGCTGTTCCAGCTTCTGCAGAAGCACAGCGACATTCCCTTTGAAACTGTCTTTCTTGTCATGGATCCCGGATACGCCCCGGAAAACAGGAA
>ONSK01000209.1 GCA_900320455.1 uncultured Erysipelotrichaceae bacterium
CTCTGATGCCGCAGGCCGGCGTTGCCATCGGTATGGCAACGATGGTACTCAAACAGCTGCCTGCTGAATACAGCCAGCTGATCCAGATGGTCATTCTCGGCGCGACGCTGATCTATGAGATTGCCGGTCCCCTCTCTGCCAGGACTGCCCTGCAGAGAGCCGGCGAGATCAATGCCTGATTCTTTCAAAACAGGAATATGAAAAGGCGGATGTCTTTGCGACACCCGCCTGTTTTCATTTACGCTTTGACTGTTTCCAGTCTTTCCGCTTCCTTGTAGGGGCGGAACAGCAGCCAGATAATGCCGGCACAGAGAGCGATGGCAATGATCAGGCCGATGATGTTTCCTTCACCTGTGAACATCGCGCCGATGTTGTAGATGATGAACGCTGTGATATAAGCGAGCAGGCACTGGTAGCCGATTGCGAACCATGTCCACTTCGCGTTGTTCATCTCACGTCTGATGGCACCGATCGCAGCGAAGCACGGAGCACACAGCAGGTTGAATGCCAGGAAGGAATAGCCGGCAATCGGTGTGAGTCCTTCGAAGTCCAGGACACCGAAGACACCGACGACTTCTTCCTTCGCAACAAGACCCATGACTGTCGCGATTGTCGCCTTGATGTTGTCAAATCCGAGCGGAGCGAAGATCCACTTCACGGCATTGCCGAAGGCACCGAGAATGCTGTCTTCCAGTTCGAGTTCCGGATTCCATCCAAATGCGCCTTCTGTCCAGCCGAATGTGCTGCCAGCCCAGATAACGATGGAGGAAAGCAGGATGATCGTGCCGGCCTTCTTGATGAAGGACCAGCCTCTTTCCCACATGGAGTGCAGGATGTTGGAGACTGTCGGCCAGTGATATGCCGGAAGTTCCATAACGAACGGCGCGGGATCGCCGGCGAACATCTTTGTCTTCTTCAGGATGATACCGGAGACGATGATCGCAGCCATGCCAAGGAAGTACGCGGACGGAGCGACCCAGGATGCCTTGCCGAAGAGCGCTGTGGCGATCATGCCGATGATCGGCAGCTTGGCGCCGCAGGGAATGAATGTCGTTGTCATGATGGTCATACGTCTGTCGCGTTCGTTTTCAATGGTTCTGGAAGCCATGACACCCGGAACGCCGCAGCCTGTACCGATCAGCATCGGAATGAAGCTCTTGCCGGAGAGACCGAACTTTCTGAACACTCTGTCCATAACGAAGGCAACACGTGCCATGTAGCCGCATGCCTCAAGGAAGGCAAGGAAGATAAACAGAACGAACATCTGCGGAACGAAGCCGAGAACGGCGCCGACACCGGCGATGATACCGTCAAGAATCAGTGACTTCAGGAAGTCATTGCAGTTAATGGCATCGAGCCAGCCTTCCACAATTACCGGAACACCCGGGATCCATGTGCCGTAGTCTTCGTTAGCCGGCAGTTCAGCGTCTTCGCCGAGCGCTGTGTCTACGATTTCGGAAATGCTGTATTTTCCATCCATCTTGTCATCCAGCTCACTGCCGTAGAATCCATATGCTTCATCGAAGGCACCGTAGTCTTCATCAGAGATCGCTGCCTGGATATCATCCGCACCCGGGATGCCTGCTTCAACAGCGCCGTCAACCTGTGCCCTGACCTCATCGGTCCAGACGTTTGCCTTGTAGTATTCTGTCGCTGCCTCATCATATTCGCTGCGGCCCATGCCGAAGAGGTAGAAGCCGTCCCCGAACAGTCCGTCGTTTGCCCAGTCTGTCGCCCAGGTACCGACGGTGGTGACACTGATGAAGTATACCAGCCACATGACTGCCGCGAAGATCGGCAGACCCAGCCATCTGTTGGTGACGATGGAGTCAATGCGGTCGGAAACCGACATCTCGCCGGCACCCTTCTTGCGGTAGATTCCCTTCAGTGTATCAGCGATATATACATATCTTTCATTTGTGATGATAGATTCGGAATCATCATCCATTTCTTTTTCAGCGGATGTGATTTCCTTTTCGACTGCCTGCTTTGCGCTTTCGGAAAGCGAGAGCTGTTCAAGAACTTTGTCATCTCTTTCAAAGACCTTGATCGCGTACCAGCGCTTCTGATCTTCCGGAACATTCTTCAGGCAGTTTTCCTCGATGTGGGCAAGAGCGTGCTCAACAGGTCCGGCAAATGTATGCTGCGGGATCGTGCGTCCGCCCTTCGCTGCTTTGATCGCTGCTTCGGCAGCTTCCATGATGCCCGTTTCCTTCAGCGCGGAAATCTCGATGATCTGGCATCCCAGTGCTTCCGAGAGCGCCTTGATATCAATTTTGTCCCCGTTCTTTCTGACAAGGTCCATCATATTCACGGCGATGACCACCGGAATACCGAGCTCTGTCAGCTGTGTTGTCAGATACAGATTTCTTTCAAGGTTTGTACCGTCAACGATATTCAGGATCGCATCCGGTCTTTCATTAATCAGATAATTTCTGGAAACAACTTCCTCCATGGTATACGGAGAAAGCGAGTAGATACCGGGAAGGTCCTCGATGATGACATCATCATGTTTCTTCAGTTTGCCTTCCTTCTTTTCAACGGTGACACCCGGCCAGTTTCCGACGAACTGGTTGGATCCTGTCAGAGCATTGAACAGTGTGGTTTTGCCGCTGTTCGGGTTACCCGCCAGGGCAATCGTTATCTTCTGATCTGCCATGCTTTATGCCCTCTTTTCCACTTCGATCATTTCCGCGTCGTCTTTTCTTAATGAAAGCTCATATCCGCGGACGGTCATTTCAATCGGATCACCGAGCGGTGCGACCTTGCGCACATAGATCTCGACACCCTTTGTGATTCCCATGTCCATGATTCTCCGTTTGACGGCACCGGTGCCATGCACCTTGACAACTCTGACTGTGTCGCCGATTGCAGTCTCTCTTAAAGTCTTCATAATCCCCTCCTTTAAATCATGATTCTAGAAGCCATGCTCTTTCCGAGCGCCACGCGTGATTCTTTCACGCTGACGATCAGATTTCCGCCTGCTTCCGAAATCACCGTCACTTTTCCGCCGACCACGAAGCCGAGATCAGCGAGATGCTGACGTACTTCGGAATTTCCTCCGATTTTTCTGATTACTTTTTCTTCCCCTGTTTCAGCCAGACTCAAAGGCATCATATTCATCTCCTTTTGTTAGATAAGCCTAACCTAGAGTAAGTTTAGTTTAACTAACAGTGTGTGTCAACAAAAAAAATAAAAACATGCACGTTTGATTCGTGCATGTCAGAAGTTATCTTTCAGGAATTCCTGCAGTTCTTTCCAGCTGCCGTGCGGCACGCCATCCAGCGATACATTCTTCCGGTTGATCAGAAAGTCGGTATGGATAAAGACCTTGATACCTGCCTGACTGGCGGCCATGTCCTCTTCGGCATCATTGCCTGCCATCAGACATTCCTCCCCTTTCAATCCGCATCTTTCCAGAATCATCCGGTAGTAATCAGCTGAGGGCTTGGAGAAGCAGCTGTTCTCATAGGTTGTGACAAGTTCGAAATCTTCCGGATCAAGTCCTGCCCAGTGGATGCGTGCCATTGTGGCATCGCCGGGAAAGATCGGATTGGTCGCAAGGATGATCCGTTTTCCATTCTTTTTACACAGTTCAACGGTTTCCTTCGCTTCCGGTACACTCGGACATGTTTCAGCTGCCTGGCTGAACTCATTGCGATAGAAGTCATCAAACACATGTCTGTCACTGTTTCTTTTCTCTTCGCCGTAGATCGAAGAGAATACCTTCCAGAAGGCTTCTTCGTTTGTCACGCTGCCGTCGTTTTTCACCATGGCAGCCGTTCCTGCCCACAGCGTCTTTACAAGCTGTTCCGGTTCATAGCCGTACGGTGCCGCAGTGCGGCAGAGCAGATGAAAATAGGTCCTGATGAATTGTTCCTCATCCATCGGAAGCAGTGTGCCGTCAAGGTCAAACATTACCGCTCTGATCATATTTCTCTCCATTTTCAAAGGGGCTGTAACGAGTAAGAAGATTTTCTGAAAAATCTGTTCTTACCAGAGGTTATAGCCTCTTTTTTCGTTCCAATAAATAAAA
>ONSK01000208.1 GCA_900320455.1 uncultured Erysipelotrichaceae bacterium
CCTTGACTTTCTGACTGTCAGAAGAGATCCTGCAAACAGTATCATCAGAATACCGCATAGATAGAACAGTCTGGTTCCCTGACCGCCTGTATGAGGAAGCTCAAACGCATCGTCCTGTGAATTGATGACCGCCTGTCCGTTTAGCGCTTTATCCGCATTCGGCAGACTGTTGCCTTCACCTGACGCATATACAGGTTCCTTGTATCCCTGGACTCTGATTTCCCTGACGTAGTATGTCAGTTTCATTCCGTCTTTTGCGGATACAAGTCCGTTGATACTGAAGGCTGTCTTCTTTCCGTCTACACTGACTGTCTTTTCCCATCCTTCAGGGATATTGTCCGGACTGAAGATATATTCTTTGTCTTCCAGTACCGGTGTCTGTTTATCACTGTCAGTATAAGCGTTCATAATGACAGTAATTGATTTGCCTTCCGGCCATACATCCGGTTCCTGGGCCATGTTCTTCCAGATCTTGGAGAATTCGAAATTCTCCACTTCTGTATTAACGATGTTATTTCCATCCTGGGTCACGCTGAAGTCCGCAGCACCTTCCTGATTTGTTACTGCCGTATATGTTCCGTCAGGATTCTTTGTGACTGTATATACAGCGCCATTCACCGTGAACTGATACTCCGCTACTGCATATGTGTATGTTCTGCCTTCTTTATCCTTTGCCGGCAGACCAGTATAAGTGAATGATCTTTTCTTTCCTGTACCGGACCATTCCGGCTGCAGATTGACTGTTGTTTCGCCTTCTTTTACCGTGACTGTTTCCGGTGCAGATGTTCCTCCGCCTTCAGTCTCTACAGTTCGCGTCAGGGTCAGAACAGGATTCTCCGGAACTGTCTCTGAAGAGATATTCCATGTTTTCGTCCCGGACAGTTCTGTTGTTTCAAGAGTATTTGTGAAGTCCGCATGGCCGGCATCATACTGGCTGGCACCGTTCTTGTTGAAATGACCATAGAGATACTGTGACCATGATGAATTCGACCCGAATGTCAGTGTTACTTCCATTGTCTCTTCATCATATGTTACTGTCACAGTGCCGTGTCCCGTATCTACAGTACCGACCTGTCCGCTGCAGAATACAATACTCGGATTGCATCCAGGAAGCTTATTATCCTTAATCAGGCCATCCTCAATTGTCTTCTTTTCTGCAGGCAGCAGGACACGGTTGGACCATACAATCGTCGGCTGGTTGGCTGTTGTCTTCACGGCAATGAATGCCGCATCAATCAATGAGCCAAGATTCCAGGTCAGCTTATATCCTGGAGTAATCTTCTTTTCGACAGGGGACCAGTATGCCTCATCCTGATGATACGTTGTCGATACAATTTCTTCTGCCTTTGTGTATCCGGCGGGTTCTGTTTCTTCTGCTTTGTAGATAATTACATTTCCGTTCTCATCAAAAACAGGGAGATCGTTGAATTTGTACGTCCACTGATTTGTATTCTCATCTTTGACCCATTCAGGCTTATAATCCGTTTTCTGATCATTTGCGTAAAGTGTAACTGTCAGATCGGCCGGTCTAGTGGAATACCTGTTATTCTCATCTGACCATGTCTTGATACCGACATAAGCTGTTTTCAGATCATACTCCGACAATGTATTTGTCAGTGTTGTTACAGTTCCTTCTTTTGTCATACCGGAAAGGAAGTAGCCCGCAGGCATATTTTCTTCTATCCAATAATATTCAATTTCCGTCCCGTCTTTGTATTTCGGAAGACCTGTGATGGTTTCCTGATTCCAGTCAGGTGCTTTCAGAGTTACCGTTCTGTCTGTTGTTATACCGTCTGCGTACAATGTAACTGTTAGTTCCGCCGGGCGTTTCTTCTTCATATCATTGGAATCATTCCAGATCTTTTTGACGCTTGCGTCTACTGTTTCGTAGTTGTTCGTGAACGCCGCTGTCTGAACGCCAGCTGTATCACCCGGACTGACAGTGACAGGAATACCTCCCAGCGCACTGTTATAACCGCCGGCGGACTGATTGATCATCACATGATGATTATCAGATTCTCCTTCTTTGATCACATAATCACCTGGCTCAAGTCCATCAACCGTTATGTCGCTGAGGGCGGTTCCTCCTGTGACTGTAATTGTCAGTTCACCGATCGGTGTACCGTCTTTCTTTGTAGTAATCTGTTCCGTTCCATCAGCGTTCCAGACAGTAAATGTGTATATACCGTCTGCCGCAGTTTCAGCAGTCGGATTTCCATTGACTGTTACAGTCTTTGTAATCTTCAGAGAACCTGGTTTCTCCTCATAGGAGTTTGTGACTGTCGCGGAAGCAGAAGTACCAGATGACACGCTGACCTCTCCTGTCCCGCTGACTGTCCATGTATAGCCGTTTACATCCGCGTTTTCTTCTTCAACGGTATATGTTCCTTCTGGGAGGTTATTCCATGTCTTTGATTCGTTTTTACTGAATTCTACATAATACGGGTCTGTACCTGTATCATTTCCATTCAGATCAAAGTAATGTCCTTCCGCATTTTTTACGGCAATTCTGTAAGTACCCTTTGCATCAGTTCCTTCAACTGCTTTTGTGACGGTCAGCCCGCCTGCGATCTGTTTGTTCTTAATTGTAATGACCTTCTCTTCATCACTGTCAGACTTGCCATTGTTCTCATAGCTGATCTGATAAGCTGCTTCCGTCGGTGATGTCTCGATGACGTAATATGTATACTCATTGCCTTCATCATCAAACGCATCAAGATTATCAAGATGCCATTTCCAGTCCTCACCGCTGCCTGCGTAGGAATCGACATATTCCCAGACATCGATATTGCTTTGGTCACCCATTTCAGAACGGAAAATGATCGTGCTTTCCTCTGTGTTCAGAAGCTTCGCAAGACGGCTCCTTCTTGCGGCAGTCTCTTCTGCGGATGCCCCGTTCTTTTCTGCATTCAGCAAATGATTCGTCTGCCTGCCGAAACGGCGTGCAGCTTTCATCTTTGCTACAGTTGCGGATGTATTCGAAGCTTTTCCGCCGACATTGTTTACACCATTGAGACTATTGGATGAATTGACATTGGAGTTGTTCGCTCTATTGTCTGAACTATCACTTACCGGAATCTTGTACCAGTCTCCCTGATTGAATCCGTTGTTCATATTATTTGCAGTACCGTCGTTCTTCAGGAAGACATAATACGTACCGTCATCCGTTCGGAACATATCGCCTTTTTTGATTGGGGTGATCTGATTGCTGCTATTTATATCACTTTTCGTCTTGATGGTTCCCGTCAGAACTACTGCACTGTTCTGCATTGCGCCTCCGCCAGGGCCTTCAACAAGCTGGTTGTAGTTTCCGCTCCACCTCTGATAAATAATTGCGTACAGAACTTTTCCGTTTTTATCTGTATATTTGATAATTCCTGTAGGCTCAATAACAACAGTATTATTCATCTGGTTTGAATCGAAATTGCTTGTATCCGGCCATTCATACGGATCAACAGGCAGTCCTGTTTCGCCGAATGTTTCTCCGGTCTTCGGAACAGTCTGGGATTCATAATGGCTTGAGTCATTCAGACAATATCGTCTGTTTTCACCTTCCTGAGTTGGTGTTGCCTCGATATATGTTTCCCATTCGCCCCAATTATGACCGGTCGCGGGAATTGTTTCATCATAATTGTG
Source organism: uncultured Erysipelotrichaceae bacterium (assembly GCA_900320455.1). GTDB lineage: Bacteria > Bacillota_I > Bacilli_A > Erysipelotrichales > Erysipelotrichaceae > Bulleidia. The sequence goes on from ONSK01000208.1 coordinate 3,637, forward strand.
ACTGGAATCATTCCGGCATACATGATGTCTGGTACCTGCACTCTCACAGGCAGCCGCCGGATCATCATAGACAATGAAATCATGTCCGAGCGCCGCAATTGTACGCTCTTCAGTTTTACCGCA